>NZ_JBEPDB010000058.1:0-57302 GCF_040300025.1 Dactylosporangium sp. NPDC000555
GCCACGACGTCGATCTCGGGCGCCTCGCCGTCGCGGGAGAAGGTGAACCGCACGGGCAGCGCAGGCCGGGATCGCCGAACGGCACGTGCCCGAACTCGCCGCCGGCTCCGGTGGCGCCGAGCACGGGGGCGCCGCCGACGAGCAGCACCCCGCCGATGCCGACCTCGACGGTGAGGTACAGCGCCACCGGCACGCCGCGCGCCGCGCCCCGCAACGCCTCGGCCACGCCGGCCAGGGATGCGTCGTTGCCGACGGTCAGCGGCACGCCCCCGGCCGACGCGGCCAGACCGGACAGGTCGACGTCGCGCCATCGCAGGGTCGCGGCCTGCCCGACCGTGTGCCCGCGCACCGTGCCCGGCACCGCGACGCCCACAGCGACCAACCGGTCGCCGTGGCGCGCGCGCAGCCCGTCGAGCGCCGCGCCGACCTCGGCGAGCACCTCGCCGGGCGGGCCGCCGCGGTGACGGTGCCCGGGCGCCGGGGCGAGCTCGCCGCCGATGGCCGCGGTGGTCACCGTCCACGTGGCGTGGGTCAGCTCGACGACGGCCACGAGCGGCCCCTCGGGGTGCGGCACGAGCACGGTGCTCGGCCGCCCGCGCCCTCCGGTCGGTGCGGACGCCCGCTCGCCCAGCAGCCGCGCGGCGCGCAGCCGGCCCATGATCTCGGTCGCCGAGCCGCTGCTCAGCCCGAGACCGGCGGCCGCCTCCGCGCGGGTCACGCCTGGGTGCGCGTGCGCGTGGCGCAGCAGCGCGAGCGCGCCCTGCACGCGCAGCGCCTCGGCCCGCATCGTCGTCATCGCACGCTCCCGGTTATTATGCTCGCGAGACGAGTTTATTTATCCGAGGGGGTACGGCCAAATGTGGCGCTTCGCCGCGGTACTGCTGGACATGGACGGCACCCTCGTCGACTCCGACGCCGCCGTGGAGCGCGCCTGGCTGGCCTGGGCCGCCGAGGCCGGCGTCGCCGTGGACCAGATCATCCCGCACATGCACGGCAACCCGGCGCCGACCACGATCCGCGCCGTGCGGCCGCACCTCGACCCGGCTGGCGTGGAGCGGGCCGCGGCGCGGCAGCTGGAGTTGCAGTACGGGGACCTCGACGACGTGGTGCCGATCGGCGGCGCGGCCCGGCTGCTGGTCGCGCTGAAGGAGCTGGACCTGCCGTGGGCGGTGGTCACCAGCGCCGACCGGCGGCTGGCCCTGGCCCGGCTGGGCGCGGCCGGCATCGACCCGCCGCTGCTCGTCACGGTCGAGGACACGCCGCGCGGCAAGCCCGCCCCGGACCCGTACCTCGAGGCCGCCGCCCGGCTCGGGGTCGCGCCGGCCGACTGCCTCGTCGTCGAGGACTCCCAGCCGGGCCTCGACGCGGGCCGCGCGGCCGGGGCGACGGTCGCCGCGCTGCGCGGCCTCGACGGCGACGTGCGCCTCGGCGACCTGGGCGACCTCGCCGACCTGCTCACCGCCGCGGGCCGGTAGCGCCGCCGCGTCGGCGCCGATGCATCCATGCAACCGTGTGAGGCACGGACCGGCGGTAGGGTGTGCGGCTGTGGCTGACGACGAACTGCGGGTGCGACGGCGGTCCAGCTTCAACGAGGACCCGGACAACTACCACGCCGCGCGGCCGGGTTACCCGAGGCGGGTCTACGAGGTCCTCGCCGACTGCGGGCTGCGGCCGGGGGCCCGCGTGCTGGAGGTGGGCCCGGGGACCGGGCAGGTGACCGGCCGGTTGGTGGCCGAGGGCGCGTCGGTGGTGGCGGTGGAGCTGGGTGCTGGCCTGGCGGCCCGGCTGCGGGCGAACCTCGCCGGTCGGGACGTGACGGTGGTGGAGGGCGACTTCGCGACCGCGCAGGTGCCCGGCGACGGGTTTGATCTGGCGGTGTGCGCGACCGCGTTGCACTGGCTGGATGCCGGTGTCGCGGTGCACCGGCTGGCCGGCCTGGTCCGGCCGGGTGGATGGCTGGCGGTGTGGTGGAACTTGTTCGGCGACCCGGATCGCACCCCGGCCTGGCGCGCCGAACTGCAGGAGCTGTACCTGCGGTGGATGCCCGATGAGTGGCGGGATCCGGCCGAGATACCGGCGCCGATGCTGGTCGGTGACCGGACGGCGGAGTTGGCGTCGGGCGGCTGGTTCGGCCCGGTCCAGGTCGAGATGATCCGCTGGGACCATCCGTTGACGCCGGCCGCCGCGCGGGCGTTGTGGGCGACGTTTCCGAACGTGCGTGAGCTCGACCCCGTCCGCCGCGAGGCCTTCCTCGACGACGTGGCCGAGGTCGTCGCCGGCCAGCCCGGCGGCACGGTGGTGGACCACTACGTGACGGCGCTGTACACGGCCGAGCGCCGGCCCGACGCCCTGCCGCAGTGACCCGCGGCAGGTGGTCAGGCAGGCGGCCGTGAGTCACCAGGTCATGTCGATCTGGTTCTGGTAGTTGACGTATCCGGCCCGGGCGAACGCGCGCGCCATCGGCACGTTGCCGACGTCGGTGGTGGCCCGGATCCGCGGGGTGTCGTGCCCGGCCAGGACCCGGGTGCCCGCGGCGAGCACGTCGTCGATGTAGCCGTGCCCGCGGTGGCGCGGCAGGACGCCGATGTACGCGATGATCGGGCCGTAGTCGTTGCGGGCCGGGAAGACGAACCCGACCGGGTCGCCGTCGGGCAGCGTCGCGACCCGCCACCGTTCCCGGGGACTCAGATACCGTTCGAGCTCGCCGTCGAAGTGCTCGGCGGCGACCTTGCGCGCCGGGCGCCGGGCGCCGGGCGAGATCGGCGCGGCCGTGCGCGTCGAGGGTGCCCTCGAGCGCCTCGGTCTTCAGGTCGAGGGCCTCCGCCGTACCGCCGAATTCCCGCAAGTGCAGACGGCCCGGACCGGCCGGGACCGGCGTGCCCGGGCGCCACTCCAGGCGGAGCCGCTCGACGAGTTGCCGGGCGCCGATTCGCTCCAGCGCGGCCATGCGCCGGCGCGCGGGTGCCGGGTCGTCGTGCCAGTCCGGCGGCGCGAACCGGATGTACTCCGGCGGCGTCGCCCCGGCCGGCAGGATCTCGGCCAGCGCGGCGCGGACGAGTTGCTCGCCGGCGTCGGCGTGGCCGTCGGCGAAGTCGAAGAAGTCCATCAGGTGCGGGTGCGGTGACCCGGCGCGCGACCACCACGCGGCGCGGGCCACGACGCGGCCGTCGTCGTCCTGGGCGATCCACATCCAGCCGGGCCGGCGTCGCCCGGCGGCGAGGTCACCGGGCACCTCGTCGTCGAGGACGTACGTCAGGCGGCGGAAGAGGTCCAGCTCGTCAGGCCCAGTGATGGGGCGGAAGGTGAGGTGCATGTGATGCTCCAGAGCTCGGTGCGGTGCTTGCGGGACATGACCGGCTCCTCCCTTCTGGCGATCGCTCGTCGCCGCCTCCCGGTCTATCGGCTCACCGCCGCGCCCGCAACGGACTTTTCGCCCCCCGTCCCCGTTTTCCCATCCGGGCCGACCCTGGCCCGAACGCCTCGGAAGTACCGGTGCCGGCGGTGCAACCGGAACGGGTCGTCGTTGGTCGCAACGGTATGCGCTTCATCATGAGGATTGGCTGCGCGCTGTCGCTCACGGGACTCATGGGACTCACGGCCTGTGGGAGCAAGGCCGGCACGGCGGACACACCGGACGCCACCACCAGCGCCACCACCGCCGCGGCGGCACCGAGTCCGGCCGACCGGCTGTGCGGGGATCAGGAGCTCAACGACAAGCAGGTGGCCTTCGCCGGGCAGGGCGGCACGTACCTGGCCGGCTACGTGCTCGGCGAGGGCGACGTCACGCTGGTGCTCGCGCCACAGGCCGCCGCCACCGGCTGCTCGTGGCTGAGCTGGGCCAAGCAGAAGGCCGCCGCCGGATACCGGGTCCTCGCGTTCGACTTCAACGGCGAGGGCCGCTCGCGGCGCACCGAGACGGGCACCAACTCCGGCGACGTCGCGGCCGCCGCGGCATACGCCCGGGCCAAGGGCGGACGCGGCGTGGTGCTCATCGGCGCCTCGCGGGGCGCCACCGCCGCACTCATCGCCGGGGCGCGGCTGGAGCCGCCCGCCACGGCGGTGATCAGCCTCTCCGGGCCGGACTCGTACGCCCGCGAGAACGCCCTGCAGGCCGTCGCGCGGCTGAGCGTGCCGGTGCTGTACGTCGCGGCGACCGGCGACACCAGCTTCGCGACGGCGGCGCAGGCGATGCACGACGCCACGCCGGGCGACAAGCGCACGCTGTCGATCGTGCCGGGCCAGCTGCACGGCACGGCGTTGCTGACCGTCACCGCCGACGGGACCGCGGAGGCGACCCGCGCCGTCGACGACTTCCTGGCGAAGAACGCCCCGCCGAAGGGCTGAGCGTCCGCTACGGGTGGCACGCCCGACATGGCGCTCACACACACTCGCTCGGCGCGGCCCGCAGCACGGTGCCCAGGTGGTCGGCGGCGGAGCACAGGCTGGCGACGGCGTCGGCCACTATCGGGCCGGAGTCGCGCGAGGCGAGCAGTTCGATGAGCACCCCCAGCGTGGTGGCGACGGCGTCGGCCGCCGGGTCCGGGCGCCGGCCGCGCTGCCGGGCGATGCTCTGCTGCACCCACGCCAGCCGCGCCGTCTGGAGCCGGACCACGCGGCCGGCCCCCGCCGCTTCGCGGTCGGCACGCCAGTGCAGGTCGGCGCGGTCGTCGACGTCGAGGCCGGCGAGGGTCTCCAGCGTCTCGAGGCGGTCGACGAGCGCCGCGGTGATGTGCGCCAGCAGCTCCGCGCGGCGGCGCTCATCGGCATGGTCCTTCATGATGTACAGCGGATCGCCCGCGATCCCCAGGATGGTCATGACCCGCAGCAGATCGTCGGTGCTCGGCAGGGTTCGCACGCCGCCAGCGTAGGCCCGCCCGCCGCACGGGCGCTGTGACGAATCCGGCAGCCCGAACGCGGCCCGTGTGCCGGTTCGGCCGAGCCGGAGGGGGGCGCTCGGCTGGCAGCACGTTCGCTTAGGCTGTGTCGAGTTCGTGGCGGCGAGACGTACGGGTGACCCAGTACATTCCCGTGCGAAGGAGGTGGCACCGTGTCACAGCGTGCGAACGGGGAGAACGAGTCGGCAAGCCGGCGCAAAGCCTGGCTGTATTACCTGCTCGTGGGCGGTGCCGGCATCGTGCTGCTGCCGTTCACGGTCGCGCTGCACGAGCAGCTCTGGCCGGAGTTGCTGTCGGCGGTGCTGCTGGTCGGGACCGGCGTGGCCGGCCTGGTGAAGTCGATCCATGGGCCGAAGCCGCGCTCGTTCGTGATCCGCCCCGGCGAGTTCGTCGCGCCTCCGTCGTACTTCGGACTCGCCAACAACGCCGCGGCCATGCCCGCGATCGTCGGCATCCTGCTGAGCGTGGCGTATTCCGACGACGACTGGGGCGTCTACACCTGGATGCTGTTCGCCGTGACCGTGGCGTTCATGTACTTCGCGGTGTATGGGCTCGTCATGCTCATCCGCGGTACCGGCCGGCTGATCCTGCGCCCGGACGGCCTGACCGTCGTCGACGCCCTCGGCACCTACGACGTGCCGTGGCAGGCCATCATGACCGGACCGCTGCCCACGGTGTTCGGCGTGGGCCGGCTCGGCATCCTGTGGCCGGAGCTGATCAGCGGCGGCGGCCCGCTACGCCGGCGCAACCCGCAGCGCATCCAGCTGCAGCTGCAACGCTCGGCGGTGCACCGCGAGTTCCTGCACGACGCGGTCAACCACTACCTCAGCCATCCGGAGGAGCGGCCGGCGATCGGCACCCGCGAGGGCCTGGACGGCCTGCTCGGGGCGCTGCACGTGCAGCGCGTCTGACCCGTCAGGCGGCCATGCCCAGCGAGCGCAGGTGGCGCGCCTCGCGGGCGGAGCGGGCCAGGGCCTGCGTCGTGCGCGGGCCCGCCACGCCGTCGACCGGCAGGCCGGCGCGGACCTGGAAGCGGCGCAGCGCCTGCGACACCTCGGCCTCGAACGCGTTCGGGCGCAGCAGGCCGAGATCGGCGAGCAGCGCGCGCACCTCGCGCGGGTCCGCGGGCGGGACGGCCTCGTCGGTGGCGGAGACGGTGCCGGCCAGCGCGGCGCCGACGACGGTGAGGATGCGGCGTACGGTCATGCTTCGAGTCTGATGCCCCGGGCCCCGGCCGTCGTCAGGGGAAACCCCGCGAAGACACCCTGATTTCACAGGTCGAGGGCGGCGCGGACCGGGTCGTGCTGCCAGCGGCTCGCGAACGCCTCGCGCACCGTCCAGCCGGCGCGCAGCAGCTCTCGCTGGCGCTCCAGGTGGGCGGCGTCGCCGTCCGGGTGCGGCGCGCAGACATAGCCGGTGCCGTCGACAACGAGGTCGACGGTCCAGTCGCCGACCGCATAGGCCAGGCGCACGTCGCGACCGGCCGCGGCCAGCTCGGCGGCGAGACGTACGGCCCATCGCGGCGCCGCGCCGGCCACGGGGCCGGCGGGCGCGGGCGGCGCCGCGGCGTGCGCGAGGAAGTCCGCGACGAGGCCGTTGCCGCCGGTCAGGGACGTGACCACGACGAGGCGTCGGCGGGCCCGGGTCGTCATGACGTTGAACAGGTTGGGGTCGGCGGCGAAGCGCTGGCGGGCCGGGGTGTCGCCGTCGACGAGGCCGAGGCAGACCACGACGGTGTCGGCCTCGGCGCCCTGGAAGGCGTGCACGGTGCCGGAGCGCAGGCCGAGCCGCTCGATCTCCTCGACGGTGAGCTCCTTGAGCAGCGCCGCCTCGATCGCGTCGGCCTGCGCGCGAAACGGCGTGACGACGCCGATGCCGGTATGCCCGGCCCGCGCGAGGGAGCGCACGGTCGCCAGGACCGCGTCGACCTCGGCGCGGTTGACGCCGTCGCGGACCTCGGCGCCGGGCACCCGCACGACGTCGATGGCGGCCTCGCGCTCCGTGGCCGGGGTGCGGGTCATCAGCGACAGGCGGCCGTCGTAGAAGCGCCGGGCGGCGAACTCGATGAGGTGCGGCGCGCACCGGTAGTGCTCGCCGAGCCAGGTGACCGGGGCCGCGCCGACCGCCACGTCGTACGCGCTGGAGCGCCGCACGTCGACCCGGTCCGGCAGCTCGTGCCGGGCCAGGGTGGCGGCCACGTCGACGTCGGCGACGAACGACACGAACCGCAGCTGGCCGGGGTCGCCGGCGACGAGGGCGCGGCGGGCCCGCGCGAGCACCGGCGCGGCGCGGATCTGGTCGATGTGCGCGGCCTCGTCCAGGATCACCAGGTCGAACAGGCCCGGCGTCGGCGGCAGCAGGTCCTCGACGTCGGCGACCGTGCCGATCCACAGCGGCAACGCGCGCACCAGCGCCGGGCCGTCGAGCGCGGCGAGGGCCTCGCGGCGGCGGTTGCGGCCGGCGCGCAGCGCGGCGGCCAGGGCTGCGGCGCTGCGCCGGGCGTCGCCGCCCCATCGGCCGGCGGCCGCGGCCGCGTCGTGCATCGCGGCGCCGGCCGCGTCCCGCAGGCGCGCGTCGGCGGCCAGCAGCGCGGGCCAGACGGGGGCGAGGTCGGTGCCGCCGTTGACGGCCAGGGTGGCCGCGGCGCGGTCGGCCTCGAGGGCCTCCAGCAGTGCGGGGAGCCGCTCGGGCGCGACACCGGCGAGCCGGCGCACCCGCAGCCGTGCGAAGAACCGCGAGGCGAGGGCCTTCCTCACCTTCGGTACGTCGAAATCGCGGCCGAACACCTTCGGGGCCTCCAGCCGCAGGCCCGCCAGCAGCGGTTCCCAGACGGCCATGGTCGCCGCCCGCCGCTCCAGCCCGAGCGCCGCGGCGACGCCCTGCTCGAGCGCCCGGACGGCGGCCGCGGCGGCGGCGAGCTCGGCCTGGCGGGCCTGCAGCGCGCGGGACGTCACGCTGTCGGGGCGCCCGGATGCCAGCGCCAGCGCGAACCGTCCGCGCCGCTCGGCGTCGCCGAACAGCACCGGCTCGGCGCCCGGGTAGCGGCCGAGGAGCTCGCCGAGCACCTCGGCGGCGTGCGGCGCCTGGGTGGCGACGAGGACGGACCCGCCGCGGTACACCGTGTCGAGGGCCGCGGCGACGACGGCGTGGCTCTTACCGTTGCCCGGTGGCCCGGACACCACGACCACCCGCTCGCGCCGGACCCGCCGGACGACCTCGCGCTGGGCCGCGTTGAGCGGCAGCGGGGAGTGCACGTCGGCCTCGTCGTCGGGCTCTTGCGGCACGGTCGCGTCGCCGTAGACGTGGGCCAGCGCGGTGTCCTCCAGCCCGGGCCGGGCGGCCCAGGCGCGCAGCGTGTCGCGCAGCCCGGCGGAGGACACGTCGCGGACCACGTACAGCGCCGCGGCCGCCTGGCCGAGCAGCTCCCGGTCGGGCAGCCGGGCGATCGGGGTGTCGTCGGCGGCGATGCGGTCCGGCTTCAGCCCGGCGGCCTGCGCCGCGGTGGCGACCCAGGCGGCGGTGCCGGTCGCGGCGAGCCACGCCGCGGTGCCCAGCCCGGGCGAGGACTCCAGCACGGCGGCCAGCTCCCGGTCGCCGATGAGCGGCGTGACCTCGAGGTCGCCGGCCGGCACGATCCGGTGGCCGCGCCGCCCGCCGCCGGAGCGCTCCAGCCGTACCGGCTCGGCGACCAGCGGCAGCCGCAGCCGGCGGACCGACCCGTCGACCTCGGCCGAGCCCAGCAGCCACGCCCAGCCGCGGCGCAGGATCCGCTCGTCGCGGTGCAGGGCGTCCAGGGCGGCGAGCCGGTCGGCGGCCCGGCCGCGCGGCACCCGGTCCGGGTCGGCGAGCCAGACCAGCGGCTGGTCGCCCTTGGCCACGTCGAGCACGCGGTCGCGCCCGGCGGGGGCGAGATCGGCGAGCGCGGCGAGGACGTGATCGGGTCGCATCGGTGCCCGATTCTGTCACCGTCGCGCTCCCCCGGCCCGCCCGGTGTCGTCGCGCTCTCCGGTTGCCGGTCAGCTCGCCGTGATGCCGCCGTCGACGGTCACCACCTGCCCGGTGATGAAGCTGGCGTGGTCCGAGCCGAGGAACACCACGGTGTCGGCGATCTCGTCGGGTGTTCCGATGCGGCCCATCGGCACGCGGGCCGCGAACGCCGCCCGGCCCTGCTCGGTGCCGACGTACCGGTCGAGCATCGCGGTCTGGACGGGCCCGGGCGCGACCGCGTTGACCCGCACCCCGGACGGGGCCGCCTCGAGTGCCGCCGATCGGGTCAGCCCCTCGACGGCGTGCTTGCTGGCCGCGTACACCGACGCCCCGGGCTCCCCGGCGTGCCCGACGACCGAGGACATGTTGATGATGCTGCCGCTGTGCTGGGGCAGCATGGCCCGCAGCTCGTGCTTGAGGCTCAGCATGGTGCCCAGCACGTTGGTCTCGAACGTCTCGGCGTACGTCTCGGGCGTCTGGTCCTCCAGGCGCCCGACGAACCCCTCGGTGCCCGCGTTGTTCACGGCCACGTCGAGCCGCCCGAAGCGCTGGACGGTCCCGTCCACGAGCCGCGCGACCTCGTCGTCGCGCCGGACGTCGGTGTGCACGTACGCGGCCTGGGCCCCGGCGTCGAGCAGGTCGGCGACCAGCTCCTGCCCGGCGTCGTCGTGCCGCCCGGCGACGACCACGGCGGCGTGCCGCTCGGCGAAGGCGAGCGCGGTGGCGCGGCCGATGCCGGTCAGCGCCCCGGTGATGAGTACGACAGGTGTGCTCATGTGCCCGTCTCTGCCCCCGGTGGCGCCGCCCGAACCGGTCAGGGGCGGCGCAATGAGGCCAGGATCGCCTCGCGGACGAACGCGCGGCTGGCCTGCTGGGCGCCGAGCAGCGCGGCGTCGTCCCGCACCCGGGTGGTGGCGATCGTGGTGTCCAGCGGCGCCGCCTCGGCCAGGGCGGTCGCGACCGCTGTGCCGAGCAGTTCGCCGCCGGCCTGGCCGACCTCGCCGCCGATGACGACCAGCGGCGGGTCGAGCACCGCGACCACGGCCGACAGGCCGATCGCGATGCGGCCGGCGAGCACCGTGACGAACTCGCGCGCCGCCGGGTCGCCGGCGTCGGCCCGCGCGACCGCGGTGGCCATCGTCCGGGCCGCGCTCGGGGCGGTGATGCCGTGCGCCGCGGCCAGCTCCAGGACCGCCGGGCCGCCGACCAGGTCCTGGAAGTCGACCCGCGCGGCGCCGCCGCCCGCCACGTTCATCGGCATGTACCCGATCTCGCCCGCCCCGCCCCGGGCGCCCCGCAGCAGGGTGCCGCCGAGGTCGATGGCCAGCCCGAGGCCGGCCTCGCCGAGCCAGAGCAGGGCGAAGCTGTCCGCGTCGCGCCCGGCGCCGTGGGCGCGCTCGGCCACGGCCGCCAGGTTGACGTCGTTGTCGACGCCGACCGGCACGCCGAGCCGGCCACGCAGCTCCTCGACCAGCCCCGCGCGCCCCCACCCGGGCACCTCGACGTGGTGCAGCACGTCGCCGCGCGGGTCGTATGCACCGGCCACCGCGATCTGCACCTGCGCGACCGGGTCGCGGGCGACGCCGGCCTCCTTGCACAGCGACTCGACCGTGTCGGCGATCGCGGCGACCGGGTCGGCGCTGGCGAAGTCCACGGCGGACTCCAGCCGCCCGCGCACCGTTCCGGCCAGGTCGGTCACGGCGGCGGTGACGGTCGGGATGTCGCAGTCCCCGCGGTCGCGCACCGACAGGGCCACGGAGTAGGCGGCGTCGGGGTTCACGGCGTACACCTCGGCGTTGGGCCCGGGCCCCGCGCTGACGTAGCCGACCACGCTCACCAGCCCCGCCTCCGTCAGCCGCCGCAGCGCCTCCGAGATGGTCGGCTTGGACAGCCCGGTGAGCTCGCGCAGCTCACCGCGGGTCAGCGGCCCGCGTTCCAGCACGTGACTCAGGGCGGCCGCGTCGTTCAGGGCTCTGAGCAGCTTCGATGATCCGCCGAGGTGCTTCATGGTGGCTCGAACCGTATGGGGGCCCCAAGTCCGGTGTCAATCGCGGACCCGGCGTAAGCCAACAGAACGGTTGAAACGGAGCGGACAAAGAGGACGGGGCCACCGCCGCGGCGATCTACGCGGGATATCATGAAATGTCTGATACAGCCGGGACACGCGCCCGGGCGTGTCCGGCGGCGGCACGCGGGTCTTCGGTGGCGGCGTAGGCGCGCAGGACGGCCTTGCCCCAGCGTGCCCGGAGAGGGACGGTGGAACCAGAGGGGGTCGCCATGCTGCTGGAACACAGTCCGATCGTCGTCGGCGTCGACGGTTCGACCGCGTCGCTGGGCGCCGTGCGGTGGGCCGCGGACGAGGCCGCCCGGCACTGCCGGTTGCTGCGGGTGGTGCACGCCCTGTCGTGGGAGGGCCCGGCCGACGGGCAGGGCCTCGTGCTCGACGCCGCCGCCGAGGCGAGATCCTGGCAGCCGGGCATCGCGGTGGAGACGATGACCCTCGGCGGGTCGCCCGCCCGCGTGCTGCGCGAGCAGTCCCGCACCGCCGCGCTCGTCGTCATCGGCGGGCGGGTGCACGACGGCGGCCTGTTCGACGCCTCGGTGGGCGCGCATCTCGCCGCGTTCGCGCACTGCCCGGTCCTCGTGGTCAACAACGGCTGGCGGTGGGCCGACCCGATGGCCGCGCTGCCCGCCCACTCCCCCGTCGTGGTGGGCGTCGACGGCTCCCCCTCCAGCCAGCGTGCCCTGGCGTACGGCTACGGCGAGGCGGCATCTCGGCACGTGCCGCTCATCGCCCTGCACGCCGGGCGGGCCCGGCCGCACGAGGCGGTCTCGGCGGAGCTCGAGCCGTGGCTGCGCCGGCACCCGGAGGTCGAGACCCGTTTCGACAGCCGCGACAGCGGCGTGCTGGAGACGCTCACGGAGGCGGCCCGCACGGCGCTGATGCTCATCGTGGGCGCGCACCGGGTCGGGTGGTACGAGCAGCCCCGCCCCAACCCGGTGACCCAGATGGTCGTGCACCACGCCGCCTCGCCGGTGCTGGTGACGCGCAGCGTCTAGCGGGCCCGGGCGGCGCGTGGCCGGTCAGCTGGCGCTGCCCTCCCGGGCCTCCTGGAACACGCCGGCGGCGGCGAGCTCGCCGATCACGTCGTTGAGGTGGTCGATCTGCTCGTCGGTGTTGGCCGCGGTGACCTGCACCCGGAAGCCGACCTGGTCGCGTGGCACGCCCGGGTAGGGCGCGAGGGTCACGAACAGGCCCCGCTCCCACAGCAGCTCGGAGACCTCGACGAGGTCGCGGTCCAGCGCGATCGGCAGCTCGATGATCGGCGTGTCGTCGGTGTTCGGGGTGAACACGCCCAGGCCGCGGACGTGGTTGAGCACGCGCATCGACATGCGGTAGAGCTCGGCGCGCAGCTTGTCGCCGCGCTCGGCGTTGACGTCGAAGCCGGCCAGCACCGTGGCCAGCGACGCCGTCGGCGACGGGCCGGAGTACAGGTAGGGGGCGGCGGACGCCTTGAGCCGATTCTTGAGCACCGTCGGCACCGCCAGGAACGCCAGCAGCGACGAGTACGCCTTGGAGAAGCCGCCGACGAGCACGACGTCGTCGTAGGCCTCCCCGAAGTGCCGCACGATGCTGTTGCCCGCGGCGCCGTAGGGGCTGGTCTCGTCCTCGCGGCGCTCGCCGATGACCCCGAAGCCGTGGGCGTCGTCGACGTAGAGGATGGCGCCGTGCGCCCGGCACAGGTCCAGGTATTTGCGGATATCGGGGATGTTTCCGGTCATGCTGTTCACGCCGTCCATGCACACCAGCACCGGCGCGGCCAGGTTTCCGCCGGCCAGCAGCGACGCGAGCTCGTCCAGGGAGCGGAACCGCGACAGCGTGGCGCCCTGGGCGCGCGCGAAGACGCAGCCGTCCCAGATGGTCTTGTGCGCCCGGGAGTCGACCAGCAGCGTCCCCCGCTGGGCCAGCGCCGGGATCGCCGAGAGGTGGATCTGCGTGATGGTCGGCAGCACGAGCGCGTCGGGCGCGCCGAGCAGCGCGGCGAGGCGCTCCTCGATCCGCGGGTACAGCGCGGGGTTGCCCAGCATCCGCGACCACGACGGATGGGTCCCCCACCGGCGCAGCTCGTCCTGGACGGCGTCGATGATCTGCGGCTCGAGGTCGAAGCCCAGGTAGTTGCAGGAGGCCCAGTCGGTCAGCCAGTGCCCGCCGACGCGGATCCGCCGCCCGTCGATCTCGTCGATGACGGCGTCGTAGAAGCGGGTCTGCGTGCGCAGGCGGGCGATGCCGCTGTACCTCGGGTCAAGATCGACTTCGGTGGCGAGATCTGTGACGTGCACGTGTCCTCCGGATGGTTCAGGCCGCGGTGCGGCCTCGTCGTTGAGGCCCCGACGCATCGTCCGACAACCATTGACTCGCGTCACCGTAGCTCAATGGCCGCGAGAACAAGTAGCCCTGGCCGTGGTCGCACCCCATCGACACGAGGAGTTCCCGCTCGGCGGGAGTCTCGATCCCCTCGGCCACGACCTGCAGTTTCAGCAGCCGGGCCAGCTGAACGATCATGTTCACGACCGCGTGCTGCTCGGTCGAGGAGACGACGGTGTCGATGAAGCTCTTGTCCAGCTTGAGCACGTCGACGGGCAGCCGGCGCAGGTAGGACAGCGACGAGAAGCCGGTGCCGAAGTCGTCGATGGCGATCCGCACGCCGGCCTGGCGCAGCGCGGCGAGCTCCGCGGCGACCTCGCCGTCGTCGTGCAGCAGCAGGCTCTCGGTCATCTCCAGCAGCAGGGCGCCGGGCGGCAGGCCCATCCGGTCGATCTCGGCGAGCACCCACTGGGCGAAGTCCGGCGAGCGGAACTGCCGCGCCGAGACGTTGACCGAGACGTAGACCTCCTCGCCCGGGTACGCGATGCGCCACTGCGCGGCGGCGGTGATGGCGTTGGTCAGCACCCAGGCGCCGAGCGGCACGATGAGGCCGCTCTCCTCGGCGACGGAGATGAACTCGTCGGGCGGCACCATGCCGCGGGTCGGGTGGTTCCACCGCACGAGGGCCTCGAAGCCGCGCGTGCGGTCGTCGGCGAGCGTGACGATCGGCTGGAAGTGCAGCAGGAACGCCTTGTCGGCGATGGCCCGGTCGAGGTCGGCGCGCAGCTTGTGCCGCTCGACGACCGCGCTGTGCAGCGAGGACTCGTAGCGCCGCCAGCGGTCCCGGCCGGCGTCCTTGGCCACGTAGACGGCGAGGTCGGCGTGGCGCAGCAGGTCCTGCGCGCTGGCCGCCTCGGCGGTCGTGGCCACCCCGATGCTGGCGGTGGCGGTGACGGTACCGTGGGCGAGCCCGAACGGCGCCTGGAAGCTGCGCAGCACCCGCTCCGCGACCCGCTCCACGTCGCCGGGCGTGCCCGCCCGGCGCACCAGCGCGGCGAACTCGTCACCGCCGAGCCGGGCGACGGTCCCGGCCGCCCCGTAGGAGCCGTCGACGGCCCGCAGCGCCTCGGTGAGCCGCTGCCCCACCGCGACCAGCAGCGCGTCGCCGGCGCCGTGGCCGAAGGTGTCGTTGACGACCTTGAAGTCGTCGAGCTCGACGATGAGCACGCCGACGGTGGCCCCGGTCTCCGCGCCGGAGGCGACCGCCTCCTGCACCCGGGTCAGGAACACCTCGCGGTTGGGCAGCTTGGTGAGCGCGTCGAAGGTCGCCCGCTGGTACAGCTCGGCCTGCAGCCGGCTGCGCTCGGTCACGTCCCGCAGCGTGACGACCAGGCCGCGCACGGTCGGCTCGTCGCGCAGGTCCCGGAACGTAGCCTCGACCAGCGCCGGCCGCCCGTCCGCGCCGGTCACCCGCAGGTCCTCGCCGGGCCGGTCGGCGCCGCCGGTGCGCACCTCGTGCAGCCGCCGCCCGACCTCGACGGCGCTGCCGCCGGCGAACGCGGACGGCAGCGCGGTGCCGACGAGGTCGGAGCCGAACAGCGCCTGGGCCGAGGGGCTCGCGTAGCGGACCAGGTCGTCGGCGCCGACGATGAGGATCACGTCGGTGGTGTTGAGCACGAGGGTGCGGAAGTACGCCTCGCTGTTGCGCCGCCCGATCTCCTCGCCGAGCGCGATGCGCTCCAGCGCCATGGCGGCCTGGGTGGCGAGGATCTGGGCGACGTCCTGCAGGCCGACCAGCATCACCTCGTCCGCCGCGATGTAGAGCGCCCGCTCGGCGTCCCGCCCGTCGGCGAGCGCGAGCGGGCAGCACAGCGTCACCTCGAAGTCGCCGAGCGCGCCGGCGACCTCGGGGTCCACCGCGGACGTGTATGGCATCGACACCTTGTCGCCCAGGGCCGGGCCGAGCGCGACCGCGTGGGAGCGGCCGGGCGGCAGCAGCTCGGCGACGGCGTCGCGCACGGTGCGGGCGACCGCCTCCTCGTCGGTGGCCATGAGCAGCGCGGCGCCCGCGCTGCGCAGCCGCCGCTCCCGCTGGACGGTGAGCCGTTGCGCGCGAACCGCCCGGCCCAGCCGCAGCAGGACCAGCCCGGACAGCAGCGCCGACACGGCGGCTATGGCGGCGGCGTCGCGCACCCGGCCTCCCCGCATCTCGACGAACAGCACGATCGGTGCGATGAACAGCGACAGGCCCAGCGACAGCAGCCGGCCGAGGCGCTCGTCCCCGCCGCGCTGGACCTTGGGCTCGGTGAGCTGCCGCATGGAAGGGTGCAGCGCCGCGACGCCCCACAGCACGTAGAACCCGGCCCAGCCGATGTCGACCGGGCCGCCGGTCGACCAGTCGCCGGCGAGCTGGCGCAGGCCGTAGCCCACGTCCGAGCTCAGCAGCCCGATCCCGCCGGCAGCCAGCAGCGCGATCGCGGTGTTGAAGCGCACCGAGGCGATGAGCCGCGCGCCGACGAGCAGCACGACCATGTCGGCCAGCGGGTACGCGATGGAGATGGTCCGCTCCAGCGCGGACAGGTTCTCGTTCTCGACGTACGGGCGGATCAGGAAGATGTATGACAGCAGCCCGAGCCCGGCGGTCAGCGTGATGGCGTCGAACAGCCCGGCGGGGTCGCGGCGCACCACGCCGAGACGGTAGAGCCAGATCAGGGCAGCGGCGATGAGTGCGTAGACCGTAAGGTAGAACGCGTCGGCGACCGACGGGAAGCCGGGCCGGTGCAGCAGCCTGGTCAGCACGTCGGCGGCGAGGTCGCCGGTGATGAAACACGCGACCGCGGCGGCCAGCAGCAGCCACGGCGCCCGGCGGCGCGGCCGGTGCAGGTAGACGCCGAGCAGGATCCCCGCGACGCTCGCGAAGCCGATCGCGGACCACAGCACGAGGTGGAGTCCGGGCAGCGCGAAGTTGGCGATCACGAGGACCACCATCGTGCCGACGTACCCCGCCAGCACCCCGCGTGCCGACCCGCTCACTCCCAGCTGCCCTTACCTGAATCCCTTACCGGACCCCGCGCTTGCCTGCGGCCAGGCAGACGCTACCCAGTTCATTGCCGAATGAGGAGTACCTGGCAGGATCGTTCCGAGCGGCCCACACGACGCCATTCACGCCTTTTGCGCATTTGGCGGTTTAGATGGTACTGACGAAGGCCCGCCACATCTACACCGCGCGACGGAATGTTTTACGCACGGCAACCGATTTCCTCATTCATTCACGCGTTCTTTCGCGGTCGTTCGCCCTCGACGACGGGCAGCCTGTTGGATCGCCGCGAGGAACGCCTCCGCGGCAGGGCCGGCGACGTCGGCGGCCGAGCCGGCGAGGTCGCCCTATGTGGACAGCCGGGACACCGACCGGATCTTGTTCATCGCGTCGAGCGCGGCGACCTTGTAGGACTCCGCGAGCGTCGGGTAGTTGAAGACCGCGTCCACCAGGTAGTCGACGGTCCCGCCACAGCCCATCACCGTCTGTCCGATGTGGACGAGCTCGGTCGCGCCCGTGCCGAACACGTGCACGCCGAGGATCTTCCCGTCCTCCGGCGACACGATGAGCTTCAGCATGCCGTACGAGTCGCCGATGATCTGTCCGCGGGCCAGCTCCCGGTAGCGGGCGATGCCGACCTCGAACGGGATGTTGTTGTCGGTCAGGTCGTCCTCGGTGCGCCCGACGAAGCTGATCTCCGGGATCGTGTAGATGCCGATCGGCTGCAACGAGTGCATGCCGCGCACCGGCTCGTCGCAGGCGTGGTGGGCGGCCAGCCGGCCCTGCTCCATCGACGTCGACGCGAGCGCCGGGAAGCCGATGATGTCGCCGACCGCGTAGATGTGCGGTACCTCGGTGCGGAAGTGCTGGTCGACCTTGATCCGCCCGCGCTCGTCGGCGCTCAGGCCCGCCTTGTCCAGCGCGAGCAGGTCGGCGGCGCCCTGCCGCCCGGCCGAGTACATGACCGTGTCCGCCGCGATCCGCTTGCCACTGGCCAGCACCGCGACGGCGCTGCGGCCGTGGCGCTGCACCGAGGCGACCGACTCGCGGAACCGGAACGACACCGACAGGTCGCGCAGGTGGTACTTCAGCGACTCGATGATCTCCAGGTCACAGAAGTCCAGCATGCGCTCGCGCCGCTCGACGACGGTGACCTTGGTGCCGAGCGCGGCGAACATCGACGCGTACTCGATGCCGATGACCCCGGCCCCGACCACGACCATCGACCCGGGCACCTTGTCCAGGTTGAGGATGCCGTCGGAGTCGATGATCGTCTCGTCGTCGAAGTCCACGCTGTCCGGCCGCGCCGGCCGCGTCCCGGCCGCGACGATGATCTTCTCCGCGGACACGTGCGACTCGCCCCCCTGGTCGTCCTCGACCACGAGGGTGTGCGGGTCGGCGAAGCGCCCGGTGCCCGGCAACAGCCGCACCCGGTTGCGGGCCAGCTGGCTGCGAATGACCTCGATCTCCCGCCCGATGACGTGCGTGGTGCGGGCCGCGAGATCGCTGACGGTGATGTCCTCCTTGACGCGGTAGCTCTGGCCGTACATGTCCCGCTGGTTGAGGCCGGTCAGGTACGTCACGGCCTCACGCAGCGTCTTGCTCGGGATGGTGCCGGTGTTGATGCAGACCCCACCGATCATGTTGCGCCGCTCGATGACGGCGACGCGGCGGTCGAGCTTCGCCGCCGCGATGGCGGCCTTCTGTCCACCCGGCCCGGAGCCGAGGACGAGGACATCAAAGTCGTACATGCGCCACAGTGTCCCGGCCGCGCCCAGGATCGTAAAGCAGGCGCCCGTTATGGTCGTCGGCGTGAAACGACTTCTTCAGGCGGTGTCGACCATCCTCGACCTGCTCCGCCCGTCAGGTCCCGGCCCCCAGGCCGCCCCTCCGGTCACGGCGCCGCCCCGCCCGCGCCAGCCGGTGCCCGGCCCGCACCGCCCGGCGCCCGGCCCGCCCCCGCGGCACGAGACGCAGAAGCTGCTGACGTACTCCCCGCAGCTGGACGGCGACGCGGACCCCGGCGAGATCGTGTGGACGTGGGTGCCGTACGAGGACGACCCGAGCCAGGGCAAGGACCGCCCGGTCCTGGTCGTGGGGCGCTCGGGCAGCTCGGTGCTCGGCCTGATGCTGTCGAGCCAGTCCGAGCGCGACGGCCAGCGCAACTGGTTCGCGCTGGGCCCGGGCTCGTGGGATCGCGACAATCGCCCGAGCTGGGTACGCCTGGACCGCGTCCTCACGGTCGAGGCCCACGGCATCCGCCGCGAGGGCGCGATCCTGGACCGCGAGCGCTTCGACCGCGTCGCCGCCCAGCTGCGCTCGGGCTACGGCTGGTCCTGACCGCCCGCCCGTCCGGGCCGCCATGATCGCCGGATCTATCGGCTTTCGGACCGTGCGCCGGGCGGGTCGGGTGCGCCGCGCCCGACCCGCCCGCGGCACCGCGTACGGCTCAGGACTTCGCCGGGGCCATCGACAGCATCCGGCCCAGCTCGTCGCGCATGACCGCGGCCGCGGCGTCGAAGTCCTCGGCCGTGGTCTCGGTGCCGTCGCTGGTCACGACCCGCCAGGTGCCGTCGGCCGACGAGGACAGCGTCGCCCGCGCCGGCTGGGCGCCCAGCGCGAAGTCCGCCGCCGGCGAGGCCGTGAACGTGGCCAGCGCGGGCCGGTGGCGGTGCAGGAACCGGTCCGCGACCGCCAGGAGCGGCTCGCGCGCGTCGGCGCCGGGCGCGAGCGGGGAGACGTCGTAGCAGCGGTACGCCCGCGCGGCCACGAGCACCCGGATCCGCTCGGCGTCGAGCAGCAGCGCGCCGTCCGCGTGGTCGTCGGCGGTCAGCCCGACCTGCACGAACCCGCGCGGCCGGTGCAGCCCGGCGGCCACCGCGGCCACGGCCGGGGCCAGTTCGAGCCGGTTGCCGTCGACCGGGACGGCCAGGTGGCGCAGCAGCAGCGACCCGACCCCGGCGCTGAGCACCGCGTCGGTCCGGTCGGCGTCGGTGAGCCCGAGCAGTCGCGGGGTCTCCCCCGGCCGGTCCCCGCTGGCCAGCAGGAACGACAGTTCGGCGGCGGTCATACTGAGCTGTTCGGTGGCGGTCCCGTCCATGGTGTCCATCCCGTCGCGATCGCGGTAACGACAAGCCGCGGTGATACGCCGCTGCGAGAGGGGCACACACGCGTCGCTGTGCACAACGGCTCGGGGCGCCCGGGGTCACGCGCGGAATCGCCCGGGTCCGTGGTCGCGAGCGCTCGAGCGTCCCCCGGGAAGCGCCCGGACGGCGCGCCGCCGGGATCGGCGCTACCGCGGCTGCAGGACCCGCGGGTGGCGGATGCCGGGGTGGCCCTGCGGCAGCGAGCGGCGCAGCACCCACCAGCTGACCGCCAGGCAGGCCGCCACGAGCGGCCAGGTCAGCACGGTCTGCGCGGCGGCGAGCCACAGCACCTGCCCGGCCCACCAGAGCGGGACGAAGACGAGCAGCCGCACGAGGTACTGTCCGACCCAGACCCAGCTGGCTCGCTGGTACGCCCGCAGCAGGTCCGGGTCGGCGCGCCACCGCGCCTTTTGCCCGAGCACCGTGCCGACGACCAGGCCGAGGAAGGGCCAGCGCACCAGGATGCTCGCCGCCCACGCCAGCGCGCTGGCCGCGTTCGTGAGCACCCGGACCCCGAAGAAGTCCTCGGCCCGCCCGGTCCGCAGCGCCACCAGCGCCCCGACGCACACGACGAGCAGGCTGACCACGGTGCCGATGGGCCGGCGCCGCTCGGCCACCCGCCACGCCGCCACGCCCGCGCCGGCCAGCACCGCCACGCCTGCCCCCAGCGCGATGGAGCGCCCGCCGCCGAGCCAGCCGGCCGCGAACGCGAGCACCGGGACGGCGGTCTCCACGGCCGATCGCCAGCCGCCGAGCAGCTCACTCAGTGTCTCCCCGCCGGCCTCGCCGGCCTCGCCGTCGCGCGCCATCCGTCCCCCGCCCAACCGGTCCAAAACGTAGGTAAGCCTGCCCTATACGCAACGGTCAAGGCAAGGAACGGAAGGCGCGCCGCGGTTCAACCGTGGCTGACGGTGAGGGCGTAGAACTTGACCTTCGCGCCGTTGGTGGTGCTGTCGGAGGAGGACTGGTTGTACGAGCCGGCCTTGAAGTACATCCCGTACTGGTTGAACGACGACGGGATCGCGTAGCTCGTGGTGCTGCCGTTCACGGTCAGCTTGATCGTGTTACCGCCGGAGATGGCGATCACGTAGCTCCACTTGACGCCGAGCGGCACGTTGCCGACCGTGTGCAGGGTCTGGCCGCCGTCCGGGGAGTTCTCGGCGCCGAGGATGATGTCGCCGTTCGGCCGGTAGTACAGCTCCAGCAGCGGTTTCGTCGACGGGCCGCCCGTGCCGAGGTGGACCTGGCCGACGCAGACGTTCTTCGTCACCGACGGGACGCGCAGGGTCGCCGACAGTTTGTGCGAGCCGGCGAGCCGCCAGTCGGCGGCGCCGCCGCCGGCGTTCATCTCGCGCAGCTCCGAGCGCGCGTAGTTCGAGTTCGGCGTGGTGACGCCCTTCTCCGGGGCCCAGAACGTCATCGAGCCGTCCGTCTTGTCCGTGAAGAAGTACGCCGGGTCGGTGTACCCGTTCGCCCCCTTCAGCTGCGACGGCTGGATGGTCGTCGGGGCGCCGGGGCTGCCGGTCGGCAGCTGCAGCTGCCAGATCGACAGGTCGAAGTTGCCGCCCGGCGCGACGTTCGGGTTGAGGCCGGAGCCGGGCGTGGTGGGTGTGGTGGTACCGCCGTGCTGTTTCGCGACTTGAATCAAGTTTCGCTCAGTCGCGTGGAAGCGCGTCCGGGTCGATCAGCGCCGCCGCCTCCCCGCCGACGATGTCCTGGCGCAGCTGGTCGAGGCGGCCGAGCAACGACACCGAGTCGAGCACGGCGAGCGCCGTCGGAAACACCGTGTGCACCTGCTCCACCGCGGCGATCAGCCCGGCCCGCAGCGAGCTGTCGTCGGACGACCCGCCGTCGACGCGCTGCTCCAGCAGCTCGCCGAGCGCGGCAAGCAGCGCCTGGAGGGTGTCGCGGTCCAGTGCCGGCGCCGGGCCGGCCCGGTCGTAGAGCCGGTCGACCGCCAGGGAGATGGCCCGCACCTGCAGGGTCATGCGGGTCAGCCACAGCTGCTCACGCCGCACCTCGTGCACGTCGCGGCGCAGCCGGCGGGCGAACACGTTGAGGATGGTGACCTCCTCCAGCCCGGCGATCGCGGCACCCGCCTCGGCGCTGACGTCGTTGAGCCTGCGCGACTCGGCGATCCAGTCGTGGCGCTCGCCCGGGCGGAGCGGCTGCTCCGTGTCGGCCCGGTCGGCCAGCTCGCCGGCGATGCGGCGCAGCACGGTGACGCAGGCCCGCCCCCAGGTGCCGAGGGCGGCGCGGATCTTGCGGGTGTGCGGCGGCTCCGGCACGACGACCGCGATCGTCAGGCCGGCGGCCGAGCCGATGGCGACGTCGATGAAGCGCCATTGGCCGTACCCGTGGGCGACCGGCGCCAGCACGAGCACCGCGAGGGTGGCGATGGTGACCTGGTTGCGCGCCAGCGGCGTGTTGGTGATCTGCCGGGCCACGGCGAGCGCGGCGAACGCGGCGAGCGCCAGCGACCACCAGGTGAGCCCGAGCAGCTGCGTCCAGCCGATCGCGAGCGCCGTGCCGACGAGGTTGGCGAACAGCAGCTGCAGCCCGGTGGCGATCGAGCCGTACACGCTGGCCTGCAACGTCAGCACCGCGATCACCGGCGCGAAGAGCACCGCCGCGTTCTCGCCGAACTGCCGGGCGGCCACCCAGGCGGTCGTCGCCGCGGCGGTGGTCTTCAGGACGGTGAGCCAGCCGGGCCGGCTCTTCGGCACGCTGGCGAGCAGGGTGCCGAGGGGCTCGGTCACCACGGCGTGCGGTCTGCGCGGCACGCCTCGATCCTCTTTCTCCGTCGGCCTTCTCCGTCGGCCCAGGTTGCGGACAGACGATCGGAACGTCGCACGCTATGGTCCTCGCGTGCGGAACTACGACCATCCCAACCTGTTCAACTTCCGCGATCTGGGTGGATACCCGATTCCCGGCGGCCGAAGCACCCGCTGGCGGCGGCTGTACCGCTCCGACTCGCTGAGCCGCATCGACCCCGCCGACGCCTCCTCGTTCACCGCGCTGGGCGTGCGCACCGTCATCGACCTGCGCCGGCCCCGCGAGATCGAGCGGGATGGGCGCATCCACGCCTTCGACGGGCTCACCTACCACCACCTCAGCCCGGTGCACGCCGAATGGGAGGAGGCCACCGACAACGACGAGCCCAGCGACGCGCGCTGGCTCGCCAATCGCTACCTCGACCTCGCCGAGCAAGGCCACGGCGCGATCCGCGCCGCGGTCGAGGTCATCGCCGAAACCGGCAACGCGCCGGTCGTCGTGCACTGCGTCGCGGGCAAGGACCGCACCGGCGTGGTGTCGGCGGTGACGCTCGGCGCGCTCGGCGTGCCCGACGAGGTCATCGCCGAGGACTACGCGCTGACCAGCGCCGCGACCGACCGGAGCATGGCGTACCTGCGCGGGCTGCACCCCGAGATCGCCAGGATGCCGAACCGCTGGCTGCTCTCCCCGGCCGAGACCATGCTGCTCTTCCTCGGCGACCTGCGGGCCCGCCACGGCTCGATCCGCGCGTACCTGGGCCTGCCGGAGGAGACGTACACCAGCCTCGAGGGGAGCCTGCTGGAAACCACGGCCTGACGCGCGATCGGATGTCCTCGTGTTGGCTCTCGTGTTGTTGACCAGAGAACTAGTGGTCTACGATCATCGAACTTGGGAAGCAACCGGAGGGGGACATCATGCGCGTTCTACTCCATCCCGCGGAGCATGAGATCCGCCTGGAGAACCTCTTCCACGCACTCAGCGATCCGGCTCGCCTCGAGGTGGTCCGGACGCTGATCGCGCTCGGCAGTGAGCAGTCCTGCAACTCACTCGGCGAGGCGATGGCCAAGTCCACGTTCTCCCATCACCTCAAGGTGCTGCGCGAGTCCGGCGTCACCCGCACCCGGGTGGCCGGCACCCACCGTTATGTCACGGTTCGGTCGGAGGAGCTCAATCGCCGGTTCCCCGGCCTGCTCGACCTGGTCGAGCGCAGCGGCCCGCCGGCGTTGACCGATGCGGCTGCCGCGGCCCTCTCGGCCGCCCGCGCCTAGCCGCCAGATCGAGGCCTGGGGCTACGACTGGCCGATGCCCTCGATCAGGGCGCCGGCCTGCACCGGGTTCAGCCGCGGGTCGCACAGCGAGGTGTAGTGGTCCAGCAGCTGCCGCTCGGTCTGCGGCCCGGGTCCGCCCAGGCACTCGGTCACCGGTCCCGCCGCCAGTTCGAGGTGAATACCGCCGGCGATCGGTCTGTGCGGCGTGCCGGTAGGCCGCGACCAGCCGCCGCGCGTCGTGCTGCCGGGCGTGCGGCGTCGCCTGGTCCCCGTTGACGATGTGCCCGCGGAAGGCCGGCAGGTGCACCGGCCCGGACGACTCGACAGGCACCGAACGCGGCTTCGCGTACTGCCCTGCGATCCGCGCCACCGGGACCACCGGACGCCCGACGACGCGGGCCAGGTGCTCGGCCAGGCCGATCACCATCGCGGCCTTGGCCACCGCCTCGGCCGTCCCGTCGGCGAAGCTCTCCGCGCAGTCGCCGGTCTGGAGCACGAACGCCCGCCCGTCGCCGGCCGCGGCCAGCCGCCACGAGATCGAGCCGATCCAGCGGCTGAGCGCGCTCGTCTTCGTCACCAACATCGGCACCGACGCGGCCGGCCCTGGCCGAGTTGACCGCGCCGTTGCTCGACGACCCGGAGGTGGTCGCCGGCCTGCTGGAGCGCTACCGCGCGGGCGGCGGCCGAGCCGGCACCCGCGGGGCGATGAGGACGAACGAGGGGTCCGGGATCGACCCGGACCCCTCGTTGCCGGGTCAGCCGGCGTGCCGATGGCGCAGGGCGCCGGCGCCGGCGAAGACCGCCAGCGAGACGACGTACGCGGCGACCGTGAAGCCGGCGACGCCGAAGAAGCCGTCGACCCGCGTGAGCAGAACGCCGCCGACCACCCCGCCGATTGTCGACCCCACGTACATCGCGGCGTTGGACAACGAGGACACGGTGCCCCGCGCCGTGGTGGTCTGCGACTGCAGCATCGCCATGAAGATCGGGAAGACGAACCCGCCGATCAGGAAGATGACGGTAAGCAGGGCGACCGCGACGGCGCGGCCGGGCGCGAACGGCAGGGCGGCGTACAACGCCAGCAGCGCGACGAAGGACAGCAGCAGCGAACGCTGCTGGCCAAGCCGGCCGATCAACCGGCTGCCGAACAACGAGCCGATCGTGTTGCCCACCCCCAGCGCGATCATCGCGGTGCCGACCGACGCGACGTCCAGGCGGAAGTCGCGGGTGAACCAGGACCCGATGAACGAGAACGCCTCGAAGTTGCCGGTCTGGAAGACCAGATAGGCCAGCAGGTAGAGGACCAGGGTGCGAGTGCGCAGCACGTCGCCGTAGGTCTGCCGGATGCTCCGCCGCGCCGCCCCGTTCGGCGGCACCGAGGGGAAGAACCGGGCGAGCGCCGCCCATAGCAGCACGGAGACGCCGCCCAGTGCCCAGAACGGCGTGTGCCACGACGCGGCGGCCAGCCAACTGCCGATCGGGATGCCGACGACCTGGGCGATCGACAGGCCGGCGGTGGCCGTACCCATGGTGCGGACGATCAGCTTCGGCGGCACCAGCACCGGAATCGAGGCCCAGATCTGCGGGGTGACGAACGCGGCGCTGACCCCGGCCAGGAACCGGAACAGGATCATCGTCCAGAAGCTCTGTGCGACGCCGCACAGGGCGGTCGCCACCGCGAACGCCGCCAGGCCGGTGAGCAGTACGCGCCGCCGGTCGAGCCGATCGCTCAGCGGGCCGGCGAACAGCGCCAGGCCGGCGTAGCCGAGGGCGTAGGCGCTGACCATCCAGCCGGAGATGCCGGCGCCGACCCCGAACGCATGCGACAGCGTCGGCAACAGCGGGGCGACGAGGAAGGTGTCGGTGCCGATCACGAACAGTGTCGCGAACGACAGCACGGCCACCGTGCGTACGCCCGGGCCCACCGGTGCCCGCGGATCGGGCACCGGGGTGTCGGCCGGTCGTGACGTGTTCGCAGAGGTGAGAGATTCGCTCATGTCATGCTCACCGCCCAGTACGGGTTGAGCTTGCCTTCGGAGGTGATGCCATGCCGCCTTCTATCCACCGTTTCCTTGTTCGTTGATTTTCGAACTAGCGAAGAAACTAGCATGGCCGGGTCACGCGAAATAGCCCGATCGCCGGTCCGGGACGGTGGTGAACGCCGGCGTCGGCCGCGCCGCACAAGGTCAACTGTTCGGTTGATTCCGGTTGGGCCGAGAAGTTGACATAGTGCGCCTCGATCATTCGCGGGGGAGGCAGAAGTGAAGCGAATCGCGGTGCTGACGTGCGCCTTGGCGCTGCTCGGCACGCTCGCCGGCTGCGGCGGGCCCAAGGCGGGCGACGGCGACCTGACCAACGACTGGGCGATGCTCAGCGCGCCCAAGGTGCCCGAGCCGAAGGCCGGCGACTGCTGGACGACCACGACGACGTCGGCCCGCAAGCTGAAGGCGGGCGACCTGATCCAGACGCCGTGCGACATGCAGCACGTCTTCGAGACGACCAAGATCGGCCACTTCACCGGCACGGTGGCCGAATCCAGCTCGCCGCCGGCACCGTCGCAGCTGACCGAGGCGTGGGCCGACTGCGACAAGTCGGCCGGGGACTACCTCGGCGCCGAGTGGCAGGCGGGACGGGTGTACGTCGTGGTCTCCGCGCCGACGAACCGGCAGTGGACCGGCGGCGCGCGGTTCTACCGCTGCGACGTCGGCGCCCTGCGCACCGAGGGCGGCACCTTCGCGCCGCGCCACGACTCGATGAAGGGCGGCCTGGCCGCCGACGGTGACCTGCGGCTGGGCTGCGGCACCCAGGTCGGCATGACCACGGACCGCTGGGACGACATCACGCCGGCGAAGTGCACCGACCCGCACGACGTCGAGTACGTCGGCTCCGTCAGCAGCCCCGCCAACGAGTACCCGACCGGGGACAAGGCCCTCGACGCGTTCGGCAAGTCGTGCGAGGCGAAGATGCTCGCCTACACCGGCATGAGCCGCAGCCACTGGGCGTCGGTGAGGGCGCTGTACTACGGCTACTGGATAGCCGCCGCCAGGGACGAGTGGACGGCCGGCAACCACACCGCCCGCTGCTATCTCATGCTCGACAAGAGGAAGATCACCCGGTCGCTCAAGGGCGCCGGCGACGTCGTGCTGTAGATCGCATTGCGGGCGGCGGGCCCGGCCGGTTATCTTCAACTGGATGTGATCACCGGCCCTTCCCGCGCCCGCGACCGAGGCACCTGCCCGGCGGGCGGAAGCGTCTCACCGCCGGTGGTCTTTCTTGTCTCTCGCTCCCCTGCTCGCCCATGACCTCGTGCGCACGTTCGGCACCCGCCGCGTGCTCGACGGGGTGTCCCTCACCGCCGCGCCCGGCCGCCGCATCGGCCTGATCGGCGAGAACGGCACCGGCAAGTCCACGCTGCTGCGGCTGCTCGCCGGCGCCGACGAGCCCGACGGCGGCACCGTCGTGCGCCCACCCGGCAACGACACAACGGGCTTCCTGCACCAGGAGATGCCCTACGACCCGGACGCCACGCTCGCCGAGGTGCTCGACGACGCGCTGCGCGAGGCCCGCTCGTGCCTGGCGGCCATGGACGCCGCGCTCGCCGGCGGGCGCCTGGACGAGTACGCGACGCTGCTCGAGCGCGCCCAGGAGATCGAGGCCTGGGACGCCGACCGGCGGGCGGAGATCGTGCTCGCCGGGATCGGGCTGGCCGCGGTACCGCATGATCGGCCCCTGCGGACCCTGTCGGGCGGGCAGCGCGGCCGCCTGGCGCTCGTGGCCCTGCTCGTGCGGCGCCCGGCCGCGCTGCTGCTGGACGAGCCCACCAACCACCTCGACGACGCCGCCGCGGCGTTCCTCGAGGAGCAGCTGCGCGGCATGCCCGGCGCGGTCGTGCTGGCCAGCCACGACCGGGCGTTCCTCGACGCCGTCTGCACCGACCTGATCGACCTTGACCCGGCCGTCGACGGCCCGGTGCGCTACGGCGGCGGGTACACCGCGTACCAGGCCGAGCGCCGCGCCGAGCGGGAGCGCTGGGAGCGCCGCTTCGCCGAGGAGCAGGAGGAGCTCGCCGACCTGCGCCGCGCGGTCGCGGTCACCGCGCACCAGGTCGCGCACAACCGGCCCAAGCGCGACAACGAGAAGATGAACTTCGGCCGCACCACGGGCCGGGTTGAGCAGCAGATCTCCCGCCGCGTGCGCAACGCCGCCCGCCGCCTCGACACCCTCACCCGCGAGCAGGTCCGCAAGCCTCCGCCGCCGCTGCGGTTCCGTGTCCGTGCCCTGGGCGCCGAGGCCGCCGACGCCGACGGCCCGCTGGTCTCGGCGCGCGACGTGCGCGTCGCGGGCCGGCTCGCCCTCGACCGCCTCGACGTCCCGGCCGGCGACCGCCTCCTGGTCACCGGCGCGAACGGGGCGGGCAAGTCGACGCTGCTGGCCGTGCTGGCCGGCCGGCTGCCCGCCGAGGGTGTGCGGCGCCGCCCGGGCCTGCGGCTCGGCCTGCTCACCCAGGACACGACGTTCGACCGTCCCGACCGCACCGCGCTGCGGACCTACGAGACGGTCCTCGGCGCCGATCTGGCCGAGTCGGTACCGCTGCGAAGCCTCGGCCTGCTCGCACCGCGCGACGCCGCGAGGCCCGTCGGCGAACTGTCCGTCGGTCAGCGCCGCCGACTGGCCCTGGCCCTGCTCATCGCCGACCCGCCGGACCTGCTGCTGCTGGACGAGCCAACCAACCACCTGTCCCCCGCCCTGTGCGACGAGCTGGAGGAGGCCCTGAACACCGGCCCGGGCGCGTTCGTGGTCGCCAGCCACGACCGCTGGCTGCGCACCCGCTGGCCGGCGCGGACCCTGCACCTGCCCTGACCGCCGCGTCCTCGCCGGCACGACCACTGCTGGCAGACTGAGCCGATGGTGTCGATCGAGACGGTGTACGAGCGGCTCGCGGAGCTGCCCGCCGCGGAGCCCGGCCACTGGTACCTCGCCTCCGCACTCTGGCAGCTCGACCCCGGCGCCGCCGTACCCGCCGCGCCGCCGCCCGCCCGGCTGAAGACCGACGTCACCGCCCTGGTCGAGTACATCGCCGCGCACTGGCCGCAGCGGGCGATGTTCGCCGGGGTCCGCCTCCTCGAGCGCCTCGAGCTGGTGCGGCTCGAACACGACGACACGTACGTGCTCGCGATGATCTCCGCGCTCGGCGACCGGCACGACCCCGCCGCCCGCCTCGACGCGATCCGCGGCGACGACGAGCTGCGCGAGACGTTGCTGTGGCAGGTCTTCAAGATCGAGGGCGGCGGCGAGGTGAGCCTGGCCAACGTCGACAAGTTCAGCTATCCGGACGCGACCTGGGCCGTCTGCCTGCGCACGCTCGTCGCCGACGGCACCCTGCCGCGCGAGCGGGTGCTGGACGGTTGCCTGCGCGCGCTGGCCCGGGACTTCGGCGCCTACCGGGCGGGCTTCTTCTCCCGGCTGTACACCGTGCTGGCCCCCACCGCCGCCGAGCTGACCGCCGCGCAGCCGGCGCTGCGGCACCTGCTGTCGTCGAGGACGGCCGCGACGGTCGCCTTCGCCGTACGCCATCTCACCGCCGTGGAGCGGGCCGGCGCGCTGGAGGACGAGGCGTTCGCGGCCTCGTGCGCGCCCGGCCTGACGGTCGCGGCCAAGGGCTCCCCGCTCGCCGTCCTCGGCCTGCTGGAGCGGATCGCCCGGCGCCGCCCGGACCTGGCCGCGCCGGTCGCCGCGGCCGCCGCCCCCGGCCTCGAGCACGCCCACCGCGACGTGCAGTCCAAAGCACTGCACCTGCTGCGGGAGCTCGGCGCCCGCGAACCGGTCGCCGAGCGGCTCCATCTGCTGGAGCCGACGGTGGCCCGGGATGCGGCGAACTGGCTCGCCACGCCCCCCGCACCGCACGCGAAGACGCCCCGACCGGGCCCCGACGCGACCCCCGCACCGCACGCGGAGGCGCCCGGCCGGGGCACAGACACGACCTCGGCGCCACACGTAGAGGCGCCCGGCGGGGCCCTTGACGCGATCCCCGCGCCGCCCGTGCAGGCGCTGGGGGCGCCGGGGCTGGGACCTGGTGTGAGTCCTGCGGCGCTCACCGCGGGCGAGCGGGCCGCCGCCCTGCTGGCCGGCGAGACTGACCCGTGGGAGATCGAGCTGCTGCTGGCCACCGTCGCGGCCGGGACCGCCGCGGACGAGCTCGCGCAGCTCGCCGGGTCGGCCCGCCGGGCGCTGCGCGGCGAGTTCGCGTCGCTGCGGCGCAACATCGCCGCGGTGCTGCTCGGCGCGGACCTCGACGTGCGCGGCGACCTACCGGCCGCCCGGCTCGCCGAGGTGCTGGCCGTCTCGGTGGGACGGGCCCGGCCCGGCGTCCTGCTGGCCACCCCGAGCGATCCGACCGGCTGGCTCGACCCCGGCGAGTTCGTCGCCCGCATGGCCGCGGCGGCCGGGCCGCCCGCGCACCACGACCTCGTCGCGGCCCTGCTGAAACTGCACCCGGACGGCCGCCCCGCCGCCCTGCGCACCGCTCGCGACCTGCCCGGCGACGCCGGGGCGGCGGCCCGGTACGCGCTCGGCGGCCCGCCCGCCCCCATCGGCGACCCCGCGGTGTGGGTGGCGGCAGTCCGCTCCCGGGCGCCGCTGGACGACGACCCCCACCTCGTCGCCGCCGGCCTCGGCGGGGCCGGCCAGGGGCACGCGGCCCGCCTCGGGCTGGCGGTCACCGCCCGCTCGACACGCTACGACGAGGGCGACCGCCAGCGCACCGTCACGTGGTGGGACACCGAGGTCGAGGTGCGACCGGCGGGCGCGACGACGGCGGCGGACCGGCCGACCGTGTTCACCCCCCAGGCGCAACAACCTGACCACGGCCCGGACTGGATCCCGTGGACGGCGCAGGTCTGGCCGCACGACGCCGAGGTGTTCTTCGCGCGGTCGATCGACGAGGTGTGGTACGCCGCGGGGCCTGACCGCTCGTACGGGGCCGCCGCCGTCCTCGACGCGCTGCGGACGCACCCCGGCCGCCTCGGTCCCATGGCCGCGGCCGTGCTCGCCTGCGGGCTCACCGCGCACGAGTTCGGGCACCGGCTGCGCGCCGCCGAAGCACTCGCGGCACTCGTACCGCCGGGCCGGCTGGACGCCGGGCTGCTCGCCGACGCCATGGTCCGCATCGCCGGGCACGCCACAGCGACGCGCTGGTCGGCGGCGCTGCGCGACGCCCGCGCCGCCCCGGCCGTCGCGGACGTGCTCGCCCGCACGCTGCCCCGCCTGCCGCGCGCGCATCCGGGCCTGCATTCGCTGCTCGCGGCACTGCACGAGGAGTCGGTCCGCGCGGGCGCCGTGCCCGGCGGCGACGGCCTACGCGCCTGGCTGGCCGGGTTCGCGGGCCCGTCGAAGACGGCACGCACGGCCCGCGCCCTGCTGCGCGAGGCCGGCGGCGCACGGTAACCGAGCGACTCCCGGCGCGTTTCCCGCCGTGCTGCCCCGCCGCGTTTCCCGATGTGTTGTCGCCGCGTTTCCCGGTGTGTTGTCGCCGCTGCCGCTACGGGAGGTCGGCCGTCTCGCCCGTCTCCTCGTCGGTGACGTGGACCCGCTGCCAGTCGGCGGGGCGGTGGCGCGGCGTGGCCAGGACCGCGGCCAGCCGGGTCACGCCGTCGCGCCACCAGTCGGCGGCGGGCACGCCGAACAGGCCGGGGTCGAGCTCGGAGCGGATCGTCACGTCGAGGCCGGACCACAGGAGCTCGTCGCCGGTCAGCTGCGGCTCGCCCGGCGGCGCGACGTCCACGACGGTGGAGCGGGACAGCTCCGTGTACCACATCCCGGCCCGGATGATGTCGCCCACGGGCCGGCCGTCGCCCGAGATCGGCGCCGTGACGCGGGCGCCGCGCACCGACGCCGACAGGCCGCCGCCGGTGTGCAGGGTGAGCTCGACCCGCGACGTCTGCTCGGCCAGCCGCAGCAGGTCGGTGGCCGTCCAGGCGGCGATGACGAGCGGCCAGTCGGCGGCCGGAAAGGCGCCGAAGTACATCCCCGGGTGCGCCTTCACCGAGTCGGACACCGACCGTACCCGTGCGCGCAGGCGCGGTAACCCGTTGTCAGCCACGCCGGAGATTGTGACAGTCGCACCCGTCGATGCATAGCCCGCGCCACCGGATTTAACATCACCGTCACGGCACGCCGGGGACCGGCTGCGCGGCGGGGCGCAGCAGGGCGGCGATCTCGCGGACCGCGTCCCGGCCGGCGCGGTTGGCGCCCACCGTGCTCGCCGACGGGCCGTAGCCGACGAGGTGCAGGCAGGGCTCGCGGACCACGCGGGTGCCCGCCATGCGGATGCCACCGCCGGGCTCGCGCAGGTGCAGCGGGGCCAGGTGGGCGAGGTCGGCGCGGAAGCCGGTGGCCCAGATGATCGCGTCGAACGGCTCGAACCGCTCACCCCACATCGCGCCGCCGGGGACCAGCCGGTCGAACATCGGGTGGCGGACCAGGGCGCCACGCTCCAGCGCCGCGCGGGCCAGGGCGGTGTAACCCAGGCCGGTCACGCTCACCACACTGCGCGGCGGCAGGCCGGCCTCGACCCGCTCGGCGACCCGGGCCACCACGGCGCGGCCGTGGTCCTCGGTGAACTCGCCCTCGTGGAAGACCGGCTCGCGGCGGGTGACCCAGTAGGCGTCGGGGAGCTCGGCCAGCACGTGGATCGCCGAGTTGCCGCCGCCGACCACCAGCACCCGCTGACCGGCGAACGCGGCCGGGCCTCGGTACTCGGCGTAGTGCAGCCGGCGCCCGGCGAAGTCCGCGATGCCGGGATGGAAGGGGACGTACGGCGCGCCCCAGGTGCCGGTCGCGTTGATCACCGCCCGGGCGTCCCACACGCCACCGGCCTCGGCGACGACCCGCAGGCCGTCCGCCGAGCGCGACACCGAGCGGACCCGTGCCGGGCGCAGCACCGGCAGGTCGAAGGCGCGCTCGTACGCGCGGAAGTACTCGGCCACGACCGGCGCGGCCGGGCCCGACGGCGGCGGCGTGAACGGCATGCCGGGCAGGTCGAAGATGCGGTGCAGCGACTCGACGCCCAGCGATGGCGAGCGGTGCCGCCACGCGCCGCCCGGCTCCCGGCCGGCGTCGAGCACCACGAACGACAGGCCACGCCGCCGCAGCGCGTGGGCGGCCGACAGGCCCGCCTGCCCCGCGCCGATCACCACCACGTCCACGCCAGGTAGAACCCCGCCGCGGACGCGTGGCATACCGGACGGTGACGGACCTTACTTCGCTTTGCGTGCGATCTGGCCGCCTCCCGGACGGGGCCACGGCCGCGTAAGGTGTGCGCGTGTCCGCCGTCATCAGCCCGACCCAGCGCCAGCTGACCCCCGAATCCGTCGCCGCCGTGCTGCGTGAGCGTTTCGGCCGCACCGCCGTCCACTGTGGAGCGCTCTCCGGCGGCACCTTCGCGGCCGTCTGGCGGGCCACCCTCGACGACGGGACCGAGGCGGTCGTGAAGATCGGCCCGCCGCCCGGGGTGCCGCTGCTGCGCTACGAGCGGGGCGTGATCGCCGCCGAGGCGCGCTACTACCGGCTGGCCGGGGCCGCGGGCGGGGTGCCCGTGCCGCCGGTGCTCGACGCCGACGACGAGGTCGTCGTGGTCGGGCTGCTGCCCGGCCGGCCCCTGACGGAGCAGCCGGAAGACCGAAAGGCCGAGGATTCGGTACGGCGGGAGCTCGGCGCCGCCCTTCGCCGCCTGCACACCGTGACGGGCACCCGGTTCGGCTACGACGGTGACGGCCGGGCCGGCGGCGAGACGTGGCCCGAGGCGTTCGTGGCGATGACCGCCGACCTGCTCGCCGACGCCCGCGACTGGGGCGTCGCCCTGCCGGTGCCCGGCGAGCGGATCATGGCCGCGTTCGAGCGGCACTCGGGCGCCCTGGCCGAGGTCCGCGAGCCGGTCCTGGTGCACTTCGACCTGTGGGACGGCAACGTGCTGTGCGATGCCGGCCGGCTCACGGGGCTCGTCGACGGCGAGCGGTACTTCTGGGGCGACCCGCTCTACGACCTCGTGTCCCCGGCGATCGGCCGGCGGATGGAGGAGGAGCCCGGGCACCCGGTGCTGCTCGGATACCACGGCCCGGCACCGCGCGCGTTCACGGCGGCGGAGCGGGCGCGGCTCATGATGTACCGAATCCAGTTCTATCTTCTGCTGTTGACCGAGATGCCGAGCCGAGCGATGACCGGCGAGGTAGCGCGCGAACGCCGCGAATGGGTGACACCATTGCTGCTGGCGGACCTGCGTGACCTGGGCTGAGGTGAGGATGTCGATGGGTGTGCCGGGCGGTGGGCGAGTCCTGGTCGGGTACGCCGCGCTCATGACGGCGCTGGCCGCCCTGCTGTTCGCCCGGCCCGACCTCGACTCGGTGGCGTGGGCCGGCATCGGCCTGTGCGCGGCCGGCGCCATCGTCGCCGGCATCGCGCGCGTCCGCCCGCAGCGCCCCGGCCCGTGGTGGGCGCTGGCCGGCGCGCTCCTCGCGATGACGGTCGGCGACTTCGCCTACGGCCTCGTCTCGTCGAGCGGTGGCGCGGCGACCGCGGCCGAGCTGGCCTACCTGGCCATGCTCCCGATCGTGACGGTCGCCCTCATCGGCCTGACCCGCGAGAGCGCCTTCCTCGACGACCGCTCCCGCCTGCTCGACCTGCTGGCGCTGGGCACCGCGGCGCTGCTGGCGAGCTGGGTGTTCATCGCCTCGCCGCGGATGGCCGGCGGCGTCATGACGGCCGCGGGGTGGTCGGTCCAGGCCGCGTTCACCCTCGGCGACGTGATCGTGCTCGTGGTGACCGTCCGGCTGGTGACCGCCGCCCCGCGCAACGCCGCCGCGGTCCTGCTCGCGATCGGCGCGGCCGGGATGCTCGTCGGCGACGTGGCCTACGGCATCGCCGAGGCCCACGGCGGCCTCGAGCCGGGCGGCCCGGCCGACCTCGCCTACGTCGTGCTCTACGCCGCCTGGGGCGCGGCCGCGCTGCTGCCGTCGATGGCCCGGCTGACCGCTCCCCCGCCCGGCCCGGTCGGCGCCGCCCGCGGGCCCGTCCAGGGCCTGGGCATGGCGCCGCTGCTGGCCTGCGTCGCGTTCGCGCCGCTGCTGCTGCTCGTGCAGGCGATGACCGGCGGCGTGCACGACGGCCCGGTCATCGCGGTGGCCTCCGGCATCACCCTCGCCCTGCTCGTCGTGCGGCTCAGCGACGCGGTCGGCAAGCACGCCGGCGCTCTGCGCCGCGAGCGCGCGCTGCGCCAGGCCGGCACCGTGCTCGTCGGCGCCGCCGACGCGGGTCAGGTCGCCGCCGCCGTGCAGGCCGCGGTGCGCACCCTGCTGCCCGAGGGGGCGAAACACGACATCGTCGTCGACTTCAGCCTCACCGACCTGCTGCCCCTGGGCGAGCTGTCCGCGCCGCGCGTCCGGCCCGTGGCCGACATTCCTCCGCTGTGGGGCGCCCGGCTGGCCGGGTACGGCCACGTGCTGATCTGCCCGCTCGACGCCGGCGTGCTCTACGTCGCCGGCGCCCGCCGCGACCTGCTCACCGCGCTCGACGCCGTGTCGGTGGTCGCCGGGCAGGCCGCGCTGGCGCTGGCCCGCATCGGCCTGACCGAGGCCGCGAGCCGCCGCGACAGCGACGAATACCTGCGCGCGGTCACCGAGCACGGCAGCGACGTGGTCCTGGTGCTGGACGACGACCAGCGCATCCGATACACGAGCCCATCGGTCGCCGACGTGCTGGGCATCTGGCCCACCCCGTTCGCCACGCTGCGCGAGATCGTCGCACCGCAGGACCGCGACCAGGTGCTGCGCACCGTCCAGCGCGCCCTGAGCGGCGACCGCGACGGCACCCGCGACCGGTGGAGCCTGCGCCGCCCCGACGGCGCTCGCGTCCTGGTCGACGTCATCTTCCGCGACCTGCGCGACGACCGCCTGGTCCGCGGCATGGTCGTGACCCTGCGCGACGTGACCGAGCAGCGCCGCGCCGCGCACGAGGTGGTGCGCCGCGCCTTCAACGACACCCCCGGCGCGCAGCAGCGCGACCGCTCGGCCCCCGGGTTGCGATGATGGACGTCGTCGAGGCCTGGGAGACGGCGCTGACCCCGGCCGACCACGAGGCCCTCTCGGCCCTGCTGGCCGCCGCGTCCTACGGGACCACGGTGACCGGCCAGCGGCCGGACTTGACCAGGCGGACGGCCAGCGAGCCGACGAAGCGATGGCCGAAGCGGCTTGACGAGCCGACCACGACCGCGTCCGCGCGCAGGTCCGTGGCGACACGAACCAGCTCCGCGTAGGGGTCGCCGCGCACGGCGATGAAGTCGGCGGAGAGGCCGATCTGCAGGGCGCCCTCCTCGACCTCGCGGCGCAGGTCCTCGATCGACTCGTTGATGGCCTGCTCGACGGCGCCCGCGGCCTCGGCGACCAGGCGGCTCGCGGCCGGGGCGCCCGTCACGTAGACGACGACGAGCCGGGCGCGCTGGCGGCGGGCCAGGCCCGCGGCATACGCACCGGCGCGCATCGAGGTGTCCGATCCGTCGACACCGACCACGATGACCTTGGGTCCGTCGGTCCCGAGTTCGAACTGCACGCGAACAGCATGCCTTAAGCGTCCCGCGCCGCCGCCTCGGGGCGGTGGCCGTTGTGCGGCTCGTCGTCGTCGGCGAGGCAGCACCGCGAGCGCGCGCCTGCTCAGATCGTCACGGGCAGCGGCCTCGCACCAGCGGCGCGGTGTCGCGGATCGTCCGGTAGAACGGGTACGGCTCCTGGCGCACGGCCGGATCGGTGAAGAAGCGGGCCTGCTCGTCGCCCCTGCGGGCGGCGGCGTTGACGCCCGCTCGCATGGACCCGTGCTTCGTCGCCCAGCGGATCGCGGTGCCCGGCAGCCCCAGCAGCATGACCCACCTCCTTGGTACCCAACGGTACCAAGGAGGTGGGAGGTGGTCTACTTCGCTCGCAGGGTGATCTCGGTGATCTCGCTCGGCGCGAACACCCGGAACGGCGGCCCCCAGAAGCCGGTGCCGCGGCTGGTGAACAGCTGGGTGCGCGCCCCGTGGCGGGTCAGCCCCTGCACCACCGGCTGGTCGACGCGCACGAGATAGTGGAACGGCCAGATCTGCCCGCCGTGGGTGTGCCCGGACAGCTGCAGGTCGATCCCGTGCGCGACAGCGGCGTCGATCTGCTTCGGCTGGTGGGCGAGCAGCACCACCGGCAGGTCGGGATCGGCGCCCTCCAGCGCCAGCGCGTGGTCGGCGCGGTGCCCCTCGAGCCCGGCCCCGGCGGCCGTGCGGTCGTCGACGCCGGCCACGACGAGCTGGTCCCCGCCGCGCTCGACGACGATGTGCCGGTTGTGCAGCGGCTCCCAGCCGAGCGCCCGCATGTGGTCGAGCCAGCCCTGGGCCTCGCCGAAGTACTCGTGGTTGCCGGTGACGTACACCCGCGCGAGCCGGGCCCGCACGTCGCCGAGCGGCGCGGCCTGGTCGGTGCGCTGCGCGACGGTGCCGTCGGCGATGTCACCGGTGTGCGTGACGATGTCGGCCTCGAGCGAGTTGACCACCTCGGTCACGCCCTTGGACCACGCGACGCGGTCGATCGGCCCGTAGTGGGTGTCGGTGAGCTGCACGATCCTGAGCCCGTCGAGCCCGGCCCCGAGCCGCGGGATGCGCACCTCGACGCGGCGCACGCGCGGGACGCGCATGGCCTCTCGGTAGCCCCAGACCCCGAGCCCGGCGGCGACGAGCACGGTGAAGCCGGCCGCGACCCGCGAGCGCACCGGGTCGCCGACCCCGCCGGCGAGCAGCGCGAGGCGCAGCAGGTCCCCGGCCACGGCCCAGACGAACAGGATCCACACGGCCCCGAGGATCGTGTCGCCGGTGCGGGCCGCCCAGTCCACGCCCCGCCCGTGCCCGAGGAACATGGTGACGGGAAACACGACGAGCGCCGCCGCGAAGACCACGGTCCCGAGCACCCGCACGACGCCGGGCCACGCGTTGCCGGCCATGACGAGCGACCACCACGGCACCCCGAACAGCAGCCCCAGCACCACGGCGAGCGTCGCCACGAACGCGAGCGGCCGCAGCAGCGAACGCCGCCGAACGGCAGGACCCGATACCGCCTCAGAAGTCGCCATTGAGAAATATTGGCACGCCGTGCCACGCGCTTGCTGAGAGCCACCTGAGAACGGCCCGGCGGCCGGCGGGTGACGCCCGGATGCCAGCGCCGGCGTCAGCCCCGGCGGACGTGGTGGCCGCGGGAGGCCGACGCGGCCGCGGCCAGCAGGGTCATCACCGCCGCGGCGCCGAACACCACGACCAGGCCGTCGTGGAACGGCTGGGCGATGAGGTTCGGGAAGAACTCGTGGCCGGTCAGCGTGGCCACGTTGCCGGGCGGGAGCGCGGCGAGCACGGTGCCGCCCAGCAGGTGCTCGATCGGGTTGCTGCCCAGGAACGCCGCGAACAGGGTGCTCACCGGGGGCAGCGACGCGACCGAGGCGGCGACGTCGTGCGGTACACCCTGGGCGGTGAGGCCCGTCGTGAGCGTGTCCGGCAGGGCCCGGGCGAGGCCCGCCACCATGAGCGAGAAGAAGACCCCGATCGACAGGGACGTGCCCGCGTTCTGAAACGTGCCCCGCATGCCGGAGGCGACGCCGCGCTGGTCCGCCGGGACGCTGCTCATGATGGCCGACGTGTTGGGGGCGGCGAACATGCCCTGGCCCAGGCCGCTGAGCAGCAGCAGTCCGGCGAACAGCGGGTAGGGGAAGTTCACCGGGATCAGCAGCAGGCCCGCGAACGCGGCGGCGACCAGCCCCAGGCCCGTGGTGGAGAACAGGCGGGCGCCGAAGCGGTCGGAGAGATACCCGCAGACCGGTCCCGCGACGAGGAACCCGGCGGTCAGCGGCAGCATGAAGATGCCCGCCCACAGCGGCGTGTCCTCGAACCGGTACCCATGCAGCGGCAGCCAGATGCCCTGCAGCCAGATGATGAGCATGAACTGCATCCCGCCGCGGGCGATCGCGACCAGCAGCGCGGCCAGGTTGCCGGCGGCGAACGCGCGGATGCGGAACAGGCCCAGGCGGAACATCGGCGCGGCCGGGCCCAGCCCGAACAGGCGCGACTCGATGACGACGAACGCGACCAGCAGTGCCACGCCGAGGCCGATGCCGGCGAGGACCTTCGGGCTCGTCCAGCCCGTCGGGTGGCCGCCGTAGGGCTGGATGCCGTACGTCATCGAGGCGAGGATCAGCGCGGTGCCGGCCGCGAACGTCAGGTTGCCGGCCCAGTCGATCGGTGCGCGGTGGCGCTCGCCCGTCTCGCGGAGGCTGCGGTACGACCAGATCGTGCCCACCACGCCGACCGGCACGCTGACCCAGAACACCGCCCGCCAGTCCACGGCGGCGAGCACCCCGCCCAGCAGCAGGCCCAGGAACTGCCCGGCGAGCGCGGTGATCTGGTTGACGCCCAGCGCCATGCCGCGCTGGCCGGCCGGGAACGCGTCGGTGAGGATCGCCGCCGAGTTGGCGGCGAGCATCGCGCCGCCGAACGCCTGCACCATGCGCCAGCCGATGAGCCACAGGGCGCCCGGCTCCGCGCGGAACGGGTCGACGGAGAGCGCGATGGAGGCGATCGCGAAGATCAGGAAGCCGGTGTTGTACATCCGGACGCGGCCGAACATGTCGCCGAGGCGCCCGAGCGCCACGACCAGCACCGCGGACACGAGCAGGTAGCCCATGATCATCCACAGCAGGTAACCGATGTTGCCCGGCGCCAGGGGGTCCAGGCCGATGCCGCGGAAGATGGCGGGCAGCGAGATGATGACGATCGAGCCGTCAATGGCGGCCATGAGCATGCCGAGCGTGGTGTTCGACAGCGCGACCCACTTGTACCGGTCGCCCTTCGTCCGCTCGAGCGTGGCGGTCACAGCTGCTCCGTCAGCCGGTCCAGCAGCCGGGTCGCCTCGGTCAGGGCGCGCCGCTCGTCGTCGTCGAGCCGGCCGATCGCCTCGGCGAGCGCGTGCGTCTTGAGCGAGCGCCGGTCGATGAACAGCCGCCGGCCCTCGTCGGTGATGCTCATCAGCACCCGCCGGCCGTCACCCGGGTCGGGCGAGCGCGAGACGAGACCGCGCTGCTCCAGGGCCTGCAGGGTGACCCCCATCGCCTGCGGCTTGACCCGGTCGCCGGCCGCCAGCTCGCCGGGGGTCGCGGCGCCGTCGCGGTCGAGGCGGGACAGCACCGAGGCCTCGGAGAGGGTCAGCTGCCCGGGCACGTGGGTCTGGCGCAGCCGCCGGACGAGCCGGCCGACCGCGACCTGCAGCGCGGCGGCGGTGGTCTCGTTCTCCATATAGTAAATGTAGACTGATAAACCTGGACTGAAGAAGGGGTGGCGCGGGTGAAACCGCGCCACCCCTTCCCTCGTCGGTACGGCTCAGAAGCCGACGGCCACCAGCAGGTACTGCGGGTTGCCGTGCGAGACGAACGAGGACTGCCCGGCGTAGTCGTCGTACGGGAAGCCGTACGCCAGCTGGTTGATGCCGTGGTCGTGCCAGAACTTGGCGTAGTAGTTCGCCGGCGCCGCCTGGTAGTACAGGCTCGGCGTCGACCAGTCCGACTGCGGCCGCTGGCGCACGTGCCGGTTGAGCGCGGCGCAGTTGCCCGGGTCGTTGGCGAGCACCCCGGCGCAGCCGAACACGTCGGAGGTCGGGGCGTTGATGCCGTACTGCGACGCGTACGCGGTGAAGTAGTTCTGGTTCACCCCGCCCGTGCGGAAGGTCGGGTCGCTGCCGGGCGCGATGATCCGGTACGGCGCCTGGGACTGGGCCAGGACCTTGAACTCCTGCGGCACCTCCGCGATGAACTTGGCGAAGGTGGCCTCCCGCGACTCGGTGAAGGTCTGGTAGTCCTCACCGACCTGCACGTCGTAGCCGTCCTTGGCGTGCAGCCGCATCGCGATCTTCAGGCCGAACGCGTCGACGCGGGTGGTGTTGCCGTTGAACACCGCCGGGCCGACGGTGAACTCGATGAAGTCGTAGTACTGGCTGTTCGGGCTGCCGACGTAGAAGTACATGCGGCCGGCGGTGTTGGCCGGCATGTCGAAGTACGGCTGCTCGGCGATCGAGTGCACCTGGCCGTTGTAGCTCCAGTACACCTGGCTGTCCGGGTACTTGCCGTTGGTGCGGTTGAGCACCTTGACCATGACCACGTTCTTCGCCGCGGGGATGGAGTTGGTGTCGCCCCAGAACTGGTCCGGCGGCGGCGGGCTGCTCGGCGAGGTGCTCGGCGAGGTGCTCGGCGAGGTGCTGCCCGGCGCGCTCGGCACGGAGCCGCTCACGTGGACCGCGAACTCCCACAGCGAGTACCCGTACGCCGTGCCGCGCGCCGTGCCGTTCATGCGCACGTAGCGACCGCTGCCCGACGCGGTGATCTGCTGCACGCCGCCGGTGGCGGTGGTCGTGCTGTAGATGTTCGTCCACGACGTGCCGTTGGCGGACACCTGGATCTGGAACGCCGTCGCGTAGGCGGCCTCCCAGTTCAGGTCGACGCCGCAGATGCTGGCGGTGCCGCCCAGGTCGACCTGGATCCACTGGGGGTCGCTGAACGCGCTGGCCCAGCGGGTGCCGGTGTTGCCGTCGAAGGCGGCCGAGGCCGGCGTGCCGGCGTTCTCCGTCGACGACGCCGTGGCCGGCCGGCCCTGGGCCGCGTTGGCGGTGCCGCAGCCCCCGCCGGTCGTGCCGAACGAGCCGAAGACCTGGAACTCCCACAGCGAGTACCCGTACGCGGTGCCGCGCGCGGTGCCGTTCATGCGCACGTACCGGCCGGAGCCGGACACGGCCAGGGTCTGCACCCCGCCGGTCCCGGTGGTGGTGCTGTAGATGTTCGTCCAGGTCGTGCCGTTGGCGGACGTCTGGATCTGGAAGGACTTCGCGTAGGCCGCCTCCCAGTTGAGCACGACCTGGTCGATCGTGGCCGTCTGGCCCAGGTCGACCTGGAGCCACTGGGGGTCGCTGAACGCGCTGGCCCAGCGGGTGCCGGTGTTGCCGTCGGTGGCGGCCGAGGCGGGCGTGCCGGCGTTCTCCGTCGAGGAGGCGGTGGTCGGCTTGCCCTGCGACAGCAGGGTGCTCGCGGCGCTGGCGCTGCCGATCGTGAACGCCGCGTAGCCGACGAGCACGGCCGCCACGGAGAGCGCGCTCACGATCAGCGGGCGCCGCCGTTTCCTGTTACCTCTGTCGATGTCCTCGTGGGTGGGTGGTCTGGACTTGTCGAGCATCAATGCTGCTCCCTGACGTGGGTTGGGGCGTCGGCGATCGACGCCGCACCTCGGAATACGCCGGGTCGGGCGGTGGACCGGCGCTGGCGGGCGTTGGTCGTCGGCAGGGATGAGAGAGCGCTCTCTCACGAGCAGCCTTATCGATTCGCACGCTCACGTCAAGTGGCGGGTTTTGATGTCTGGTGCATCGGGCAGGTCCCGTCACAGGTGCTTCCTGGGAGGTGCACGTTGGCTGACACACAATCGGCATCCGCCCCCACCGGCGGAATCATCCGCAGCCTGATCCCCGCCCGGATCGACCGGCTCGCCTGGGCCCCGTTCCACACCCGGATGGTGCTGGCACTCGGCACCGCCTGGGTGCTCGACGGCCTCGAGATCACCATCGCCAGCGCCGTCGGCGCCGTGCTCAACAAGCACGAGACCCTGGGGCTGTCCAGCACGCAGGTCGGCGCGATCGCCACCGTGTACCTGCTCGGCGAGGTCTTCGGCGCACTGTTCTTCGGCCGCCTGTCCGACGCGCTGGGCCGCAAGAACCTCTTCATCGTGACCCTCGGCGTCTACCTCGCCGGCAACGCGCTCACCGCGCTGACCTGGGGCAGCGACGCGACCGGCCTGGCCTTCCTCTACCTGACCCGGTTCATCGCCGGCGCGGGCATCGGCGGAGAGTACGCCGCGATCAACTCCGCGATCGACGAGATGATGCCGGCGAGGTACCGCGGCCGTGTCGACATCGGCGTCAACGGCACCTACTGGGGCGGCGCCATCATCGGCACCCTGGGCACGTACGTGCTGCTCAACCACGTCTCACTGAACATCGCCTGGCGGCTGGGCTTCCTCATCGGACCGATCATCGGGCTGCTGATCTGGAACCTGCGCCGGCACCTCCCGGAGAGCCCCCGCTGGCTGGTCATGCACGGACGCGAGCAGGAGGCGGAGGAGGCCATCGCCCGGATCGAGCGCGACGTCGAATCGACCGGCCAGACCCTCGCCCCGGTCGACGAGTCGCACGCGCTGGAACTCCGCCCGTCCTCCGGGCACGGCTACCTGGCACTGCTGCGCGTGCTCTTCTCGCGCATGCCGGCCCGCTCGACGCTGTCGGCGACCCTGATGATCACGCAGTCGTTCCTCTACAACGCGATCTTCTTCACGTACACGCTGGTGCTGTCGAAGTTCTACCACGTTGACGCCGAGAAGACGCCGATCTATCTGATCGCCTTCGCGCTGGGCAACCTCGCCGGCCCGCTGCTGCTGGGCCACCTCTTCGACTCCGTCGGCCGGCGCAGGATGATCGCCGGCACATACATCCTCTCCGGCGCGCTGCTCGCGGTCTCCGCATGGATGTTCGACGCGGGCCTGCTCAACGCCTTCACGCAGACGCTCGCCTGGTGCGTCATCTTCTTCTTCGCCTCGGCGGGGGCCAGCGCCGCGTACCTCACCGTCTCGGAGATCTTCCCGCTGGAGATCCGCGCCAAGGCGATCGCGGTGTTCTTCGCCATCGCCCAGTGCGTCGGCGCGATCGGTCCGGTCTTCTACGGCTGGCTGATCGGCGAGGGCACGGACCCGGGCAGGCTGTTCATCGGCTACCTCGTCGGCGCCGTCGTGATGATCATCGGCGGCGTGGTGGAGATCGTGCTCGGAGTCGACGCGGAGGGCAAGTCGCTGGAGCACGTGGCCACCCCGCTGTCCGCCGTGACCACCCGCGCCACCGGCTGACCGCCACCGCCCCGAGCCCGCCAACCGATCAGGATTCGAGAAGCACGGGCCACCGGGCGCCGCTAGCGTGAGGGTCATGGACCTCACCATTCACAACACGTTCCTGCCGCACGACGACCCGGAGGCGGCGCTGGCGTTCTACCGCGACCTCCTCGGCTTCGAGGTCCGCAACGACGTCGGCTACGAGGGGATGCGCTGGATCACGGTCGGCCTCCCGAACCAGCCCGACACCTCCATCGTCCTGCACCCACCGGCCGCCGACCCCGGCATCACCGACGACGAGCGCCGCGCCATCGCCGAGATGATGGCCAAGGGCACCTACGCCATGATCGTCCTGGCCACCGCCGACCTCGACGGGCTCTTCGCGCGGCTGCAGGAGCGCGCCGAGGTCGTCCAGGAGCCGACCGAGCAGCCGTACGGGATTCGCGACTGCGCCGTGCGCGATCCCGCGGGCAACCTCGTCCGCATCAACGAGCGGCGCTGAGGTCACTTCGACCAACGAATCTCAGGAGCGAACGCATGAGCGACTCTTCCACCCAGGGAATCAAGACCGTGCTGCACCCCGTATCCGATCTGGAGGCGGCCAAGGCGGTCTACACCGCCCTGCTCGGCATGCCGCCGCAGACCGACTCCTCCTACTACGTCGGCTACGAGGCCGCCGGTCAGCAGATCGGGCTGGTGCCGGGCGGCGCGGCGCAGGGCATGAGCTCGCCGGTGGCCTACTGGCACGTGCCGGACATCGCGGCGAAGCTGGCCGAGGTGACCGCCGCGGGTGCCACCGTGAAGGAAGCCGCACACGACGTCGGCGGCGGACGCCTGGTGGCCACCGTCACCGACCCCGACGGCAACGTGCTCGGGCTGCTGCAGGACCGGTAAGTGGTGGGGCCCGGCCGGCATCGTCCGGCCGGGCCTCTCCCTGCCCAGCTCCCTGCCCCTGCCCAGATCCTGGCCGCGCCGACACCGCCGACCAGCTAGACCGGCGATCATGTAGACAGTAGACCGTAGACAGTAGACCGTCGCCGTGACCGCACCGACGAAGGAGAACCGAACGTATGGCCAGGAGGACAAGCACGCAGCCGTCCGAGCTGCGGGTCGCCGACAGCCACGATCTGATCCGCGTGCAGGGCGCGCGCGAGAACAACCTCAAGGACGTCAGCGTCGAGATCCCGAAGCGCCGGCTGACGGTGTTCACTGGCGTCTCCGGCTCGGGCAAGAGCTCGCTGGTCTTCGCCACGATCGCCGCGGAGTCGCAGCGGCTGATCAACGAGACCTACAGCGCCTTCGTGCAGGGCTTCATGCCGACGCTGGCCCGGCCGGAGGTCGACCTGCTGGAGGGGCTGACGACGGCGATCATCGTCGACCAGGAGCGGCTGGGGAGCAACCCCCGCTCCACGGTCGGCACCGTCACCGACGCCAACGCGATGCTGCGGATCGTCTTCAGCCGGCTCGGGCAGCCGCACATCGGCTCGCCCAACGCGTTCTCGTTCAACGTCCCGACGGTCCGGGCGAGCGGCGCGATCACGGTCGAGCGCGGGGACAGCAAGGCCGTGAAGAAGACCTTCACCCGCGCCGGCGGCATGTGTCCGCGCTGCGAGGGCATGGGCAACGTGAGCGACTTCGATCTGACGCAGCTCTACGACGACAGCAAGTCGCTCAACGAGGGCGCGCTCACGATCCCCGGCTACAGCATGGACGGCTGGTTCGGCCGCATCTTCAACGGTTGCGGCTTCTTCGACGCGGACAAGCCGATCCGCCGGTTCACCAAGAAGGAGCTGCACGACCTCCTCCACAAGGAGCCGACCAAGATCAAGGTCGACAACGTCAACCTGACGTACGAGGGGCTCATCCCGAAGATCCAGAAGTCGCTCCTGTCCAAGGACCGGGAGGCGATGCAGCCACACATCCGGGCATTCGTCGACCGGGCGGTCATCTTCACCACGTGCCCCGAATGCGACGGCACCCGGCTCACCGAGGCGGCCCGGTCGTCGAGGATCAACGGGATCAACATCGCCGACGCCTGCGCGATGCAGATCAGCGACCTGGCCGAATGGGTCCGCGGCCTCGACGAGCCGTCGCTGGCACCGCTGCTCGACGCGCTGCGGCACACCCTCGAGTCGTTCGTGGAGATCGGGCTGGGCTACCTCTCGCTCGACCGGCCCTCGGGCACCCTGTCCGGCGGCGAGGCGCAGCGCGTCAAGATGATCCGCCACCTCGGGTCGTCGCTCACCGACGTCACGTACGTCTTCGACGAGCCGACGATCGGGCTGCACCCCCACGACATCCAGCGGATGAACGACCTGCTGCTGCGGCTGCGCGACAAGGGCAACACCGTGCTGGTCGTGGAGCACAAGCCGGGGACGATCGCGATCGCCGACCACGTCGTCGACCTCGGCCCCGGCGCCGGCACGGCGGGCGGCGCCGTCTGCTTCGAGGGCACCGTCGAGGGCCTGCGCACCAGCGGCACCATCACCGGCCGCCACTTCGACGACCGGGCCTCCCTCAAGGAGACCGTGCGGCGGCCCACCGGCAAGCTGGCGATCCGCGGCGCGACGGCGCACAACCTGCGCGACGTCGACGTCGACATCCCGCTCGGGGTGCTGGTCGTCGTCACCGGCGTCGCCGGCTCCGGCAAGAGCTCGCTCGTGCACGGGTCGATTCCCGCCGCCGAGGGTGTGGTGTCGATCGACCAGGGCGCGATCGGGGGCTCGCGGCGCAGCAACCCGGCGACGTACACCGGGCTGCTCGAGCCGATCCGCAAGGCGTTCGCGAAGGCCAACGGCGTGAAACCGGCGCTGTTCAGCGCCAACTCCGAGGGTGCTTGCCCCGGCTGCAACGGCGCCGGCGTCACCTACGTCGACCTGGCGATGATGGCCGGCGTCGCCACCACCTGCGAGGAGTGCGAGGGGAAGCGGTTCGGGGCATCGGTGCTGGAGTACCGTCTCGGCGGGCGCGACATCAGCGAGGTGCTCGCGATGTCGGTGACCGAGGCCGAGGAGTTCTTCGGCGCGGGCGAGGCGCGCACGCCGGCGGCGCACGCCATCCTCGACCGGCTCGCCGACGTCGGGCTCGGCTACCTCAGCCTCGGCCAGCCCCTCACGACGCTGTCCGGTGGCGAGCGCCAGCGGCTGAAGCTGGCCACCCGCATGGGCGACAAGGGCGGCATCTACGTCCTCGACGAGCCGACCACGGGCCTGCACCTCGCCGACGTCGAACAGCTGCTCGGCCTGCTCGACCGGCTCGTCGACGCCGGCAAGTCGGTCATCGTCGTCGAGCACCACCAGGCGGTCATGGCGCACGCCGACTGGATCATCGACCTCGGCCCCGGCGCCGGCCACGACGGCGGCCGGATCGTCTTCGAGGGCGCACCCGCCGACCTCGTCGCCGCCCGCTCCACCCTCACCGGCGAGCACCTCGCGGCCTACGTCGGCGCCTGACCCGGCCCCACGCAGTCCCTCGCAGCCCTCTCGCCGGCCCGGCGCGGGCGGCGCGGGCGGCGCGTCCGCCGCGGGCAGCCGTCAGCGCGCCGCGCCGGAGGGCGGCGATCAGCTCGGGCGCGGCGCCGTCGAGCTCGGCCAGCCGGGCCGGCGTACGGCCGAAACGGTCCCGTGCCCGCGGGTCGAGGCCGGCGGCCAGGAGCCGCAGCCGCAGCCGCGACTCGTCCGGAACCGGGCACGGCAGCAGGTGCGGCAGCGTGCGGCCGTCGCCGTCGCGGCAGTGCGGGTCGAGGCCGGCGTCCAGCATCGACTCCAGGGTGCCGGACTCGTCGGCGGCCACCCGGCACATCAGCTCCCGGCGTGTTTCGCGCAGTGAGCGGGGCAGCCGGCTCGGGCCGCCGCGCCGGGCCGTGTACGCGCCCGCGCAGCCCGCCGGGGGCGGGTCGCCCAGGGCGGGCATGGCCGCCTCGCGGTCGGCATAGCCGGTCGGGTGCGGGGTGGTCAGCACGCCGTCGCGAAAACTCCGTGCGGTGCCAGTCGGCGCCGCAGCGCACGCCGACCGCCGCGGCCGCCTCGGCGCCGTGCTCGCGGGCGCGCGGGACGAACGACCCCACCGCCCGCGGGGGACGGTGGGGTCGCCGGTGTGCCTAACCGTCAGGCTCCGCCGCCACCGGGCTGGACGACGCCGTTCACCGTGAGGGTGTACGGCGCGTACTGCTGCACCTGCTCCGTCGGCTCGTCGTAGGCGACGATCGCCACGACCTTCGGGAACAGCGACAGCAGCGCCAGCTGGATCCAGTTGAGCTGCAGAGCGTCCTTGCCGTTGTACTCGAACTGCCAGGCGAACGCGCGGGCCTCGTCGATGCCGACGAGCTTGACGTTCCAGTTCTTGACCGTGATCGGCTTGATCTGGGTCGGTGACTTGAACGGGGCCAGGCTGGACCCGTCGCTCAGCAGCGTGCCGCCGAGCTTGATGTCGTCGAGGAGCAGGCCGCCCTCGTTGACACCGCCGTCGCTGACGTAGCGGAACGAGAGCAGGATCGACTTGCCGGCGTAGGCCGACAGGTCGAACGTGTGCTGCTCGAAGCCGTTCGTCGTGCCGTTGAGGCCGGGGCCCAGCGGCGCGGGGACGGTCCTGTCACCGGGGATCGAGGTGTACGTGCTGCCACCGTCGGTGGAGACCTGGACGTATCCGTAGTCGTAGCCGAGCTCGGCGCCGTACTTCGCGAGGAAGGTCAGCGTCGCGTCGGTGGCCGGCACGGTCACGGGGATGACCGCCGCGGCGTTGGTGTTGTTCGCGTTGCCCGAGAACAGCACCGAGTTGCCGGCCCGGTCGGGGTCGTTGCCGACCAGGGTCCAGGCCAGCGGCAGCGTCGGCAGGGTCTTCGCGCCGCTGAAGTTCAGCGAGCGCAGGTCCTTGCCGGCCAGCGCCGTCCCGCCTTTCTGCAACAGCACGTAGTCCGCGCCGTTCGGGGCCGCGCCGGGCACGCTGTAGGACTGCGGGTTGGCCAGGTTGACCGTGGAGCGCAGGCTCTTGGACGTGACGTTCTTCTTGTCCGTCCCGAGGACGATCCCCCACTTGGAGTCGCCGACGATCTTGTCGAGCAGCACCATGCTCTGGTAGTCGTGCAGGACCGTGTACACGTCCTTGGCGCCCGCCGCCTTCACGGCCGCGTCGAGGCTCGCGAGGCCCTGCAGTTCGCCGTCGCGGTGGAGCCGCTCGATGATGCCCTGGCCGAAGCGGTCGTAGAGGTACAGCATCAGCTCGTAGGCGTTGCCGTAGTCGGCGAGCACCCCGTTGCCGTTGCCGCCCTCGCCCCAGAGGTTGAGCGAGTTCTGGGCACCACCGCAGTCGCGGGGGTTCGGGTTGAACGGCGTCTGCACCGGCCCGAAGCCCTGGAAGCAGAACAGGTGGCTGTCGGCGCCCTTGTCGAAGACCGTCTTGGTCCCGTCGACGTAGCCGGTGAGCGTCTGCGCGAAGTCGGACAGACCCTCGTTCAGCCACGTCGTCTCGTTCGGGTCCGAGTAGGACTGGACCAGGTGCTGCCACTCGTGCGCGAACGTGCCCTCGTAGAGGCGCGGGCGTGCCGGGCGGCTGGTGCACAGGTCCGACGTCGGCTCGTCCACCGGGTCGGCGCCGGTGCGGTGCGCCCAGTCGTACGAGTCGATCGTCATGACATTGCGGTCGAACAGCTCGTTGAACTGCACGGAGAAGAAGCCGGCGATGTAGGTCGGCGCGGCCGGGAACCGGTAGTAGTTGTCGTCCCGGACGTTGTCGACCAGCGTCACCGTCTTCTCGCCGCCGCCGGTGTACACGCCACCGTTGCCGTTCTTGTCCGGGCCTAGCAGCGCGTTGCTGCCGTCCCGGTCCGGCGGGGTGGCGAAGGCGGCGGTCTCCTTGGGATACATGTTGGTGTCGAACTCGTGGATGAAGTTCGTCACCTGCGCGTCGGTCACCGTGGTGGTATTCGGCACCTGGTTGCGGCAGTCGCCCGCCGGGAACGAGGTGTCGACGGCGACCCAGACCTCAATGTGCTCGCCGACACCGCGCAGGACATAGTCCTTGCGGTACAGCTGGCCATTGTAGTCGTCGGAACCCAGCCACTGACGAACCGTGCCGACCGGCGGGGTGGCCGCCGCGGCGGGCGCGGTGCGCTGCTTCGCCTTGCCGCTCGCCATCTTCGACGTGTCGACGACCTTGCCGTCCAACGTGAAGTTGGTGCGGGTCAGCTCCCGCACGTCGGACGCGTCCGTCTTGGCCGGCGCCGGGGCCTTCGCGGGAGCCGCGAGGGCCGGCACGGCCGGCAACGTGACGAGCATCGGCACGGCCAGGGCGACGGCCGCTGTCGTGGCCAGGCCTTTTCTCACCATGGAGCCTCCTTACGACGGCACGCGGGACGGGGCCGGATTTCCGCCCGTATCCCGGACGCGCCGGGTTCGGGATCATATTGACAACGCACACTATCGCCGAGGCCGACAGCGACGAACGTCGAATCGAACGTGAAGGGTGTCCGCAAGGGATTGCGGGGCTTGCCGCGCGCCGAAAAACGGTGATTACCGTCGATGTTCGACGGTCCGCGGCCCCGCCGGGTCAGCTCGCCCCGGGCGGTGACGCAGCGTGACGGCCGGCCGCGAGCGTCCGCGACCCCGGACGCGCGAACCGGTCAGCCGGTTGCAGGCGGGCACGAACTCCCAGCGAAAACACCCGGCCGGGCCAATGGCGCCGCCGTCCGACGGAGCACGCACCGCGACGTCCGGTGGTCCGGGCACCGGCCGGACGGACGGGCTTCCCGGCTGGACAGCGGTTCACGGACCGTCACCGCGGAACGTATCGTCGCAGCATGACAGCCCTGACCCTCGCAGTGGAACGACTCGCTGCCGCCACGGTGCTGTCCTGTCACGGGGCGCTGGTGGCGGCCAGCACGATGCAGCTCGAGACCGCGCTGTCCCAGGCGCTGCTGCGGCCGCAGATTCGAATCGTCGTCGATCTGGCCGCGGTGGCCACGATCGACTGCACGGGCGTGATGATGCTGCGCGTGACCGCGGGCATCGCCACCGAACAGGGCGGATCGCTGGTCCTGGCCGGCCCGAACGCGCAGGTGGTGCACACGCTGCGTGAGGGCGGGACGCTGAACACCATTCCGACGTACCGCACGGTGCGGGCCGCGCTCGACGGCGACGCCGGCGCGCTGGTCACCGAGCCCGACGCGGCGCCGGCGCCGTGGCCGTTGAACCGCTCGGAACGCCGCACCGCCTGACCGTCCTCGCTACCTGATCATGCTGGCTACCTGACCGTCCTGGCTACCCTGGGCCCATGGGTTCGGAGTACGTGCGGTGGCGGCCGGCGGCGGCGGTGCGGCCCTTCGCCAGCTGGTACACCGGCTACGACCAGCACGGCCTCCCGCCGGGGCGGCATCGGGGGCTGCCCTCGCCGCACCTCACCCTGATCGTGACGCTCGGTGAGCCGCTGCGCGTCGCGGCGCATCCCGACCCGGCCACGCCGCCCGGGCGCTACGACACGCTCATCGGCGGCCTGCACACCACCCCCGCGATCCTCACGCACGACGGCCGCGGCGCCGGCATCCAGGTCGCGCTGTCGCCGCTGGGCGCCCGGGCGCTGCTCGGCCTGCCGGCCGGCGAGCTGGCCGGCGCCGACCTCGACGCCGCCTGCCTGCTCGGGCCGCTCGCCGACGAGCTGCGCGAGCGGGTGTGCCTGGCCGCCGGCTGGCCGGCGCGCTTCCGCATCGTCGACGAGCTGCTCACCCGCCGGGCCGACCCGGCCCTCGCGCCCGCGCCGGAGATTGCCTTCGCCTGGCGGCGGCTGTGCGCGACCGGCGGCACGGTCAGCCCGGCCGAGCTCGCCGGCGAGACGGGGTGGAGCGGCCGGTACCTCAGCCGCCGCTTCGGCATCGAGATCGGCCTCTCTCCGAAGGTCGCCGCGCGGGTGGCCCGCTTCGACCGGGCGCGGCGCCGGCTGCAGGCCTCGGGCGGCACGCACCCGCTCGCCGCCCTCGCCGTCGAGTGCGGGTACTACGACCAGGCCCACCTCAGCCGGGAGTTCTCCGCCCTGGCCGGGGTCCCGCCGGCGCGCTGGTGGGCGGAGGAGTTCCGAAACGTGCAATCGCCGCTGGACCTGGCCGCGGCAGACTCGGGGGCATGACCGATGACAAGATCCCGCCGCCGCAGGTGTGGCCCACGCTGCGGGCGGCCGACGCCCGCGCCCTGATCCGCTTCCTCGTCGACGCGTTCGGTTTCGAGGAGACCGCCGTCCACGGCGAGGGCGACTTCGTCGGGCACGCCGAGCTGTCGTGGCCGGAGGGCGGCGGCATCATGCTGGGCAGCGACCGCGGCGACGACTCGCCGTGGCCGCTCAGGCCGGGCACGTTCGGCTGCTACGTGGTGTGCGCCGAGCCCGACGCCCTCTACCGGCGCGCGACCGCCGCCGGCGCGACGGTGATCCAGGAGCTGAGCGACACCGACTACGGCTCGCGCGGGTTCGCGGTGCGCGACCCGGAGGGCAACCTGTGGTCGTTCGGCACGTACCGGGGCGAGCCCCGCGCCGTGTAGAGCATCGCCGCGCGGCGCCTCGCCGTGGTGGCCGGGGCGCCGCGCGGCGATCGCTTCACCGGACCGCTGACCCGGTCCCGCCGCGCTGACCGCCGGCCCGGGCGGCCACCAGGTCGCCGAGGAGGCGCTTGAGCTCGGCCAGGTGCGCCGGCGGGTAGACCCGGCCGGCGGGGTCGACGACCCGGCGCACGCCGCGCAGCAGGCGCCAGGCGTCGTCGGCGAGGCCGAGCTGCGCGAGGGCCTGGGCCTCGAGCCAGTCGCAGTACTGGCCCTCGGCGCCCGCGGCGCGCAGCTGGCGGGCGAGGACCACCACGGCCTCGTCGTGGCCGGCGCCGAGCAGCAGGCGGGCCAGGGCGTCGGTGCCGAGGATCCAGTGGCGGGTGCCCGGCGCCAGCTCGCGGAGGCGCTCGAAGGCGTCGACCGCCTCCTGCGCCCTCCCGGCGCCGACGTTGCTACGGCCCAGGTCGAACAGCGCCCGGGCGACGTCGCGGCCATCGGTCGCCTCGGCGAGGGCCGCCTCGGCGAGCTCGGCGTTGCGCTCGGACTTGCGCCGGCGGACCAGCGGATCCTCGTAGCCGAGGTGGACCAGGTGGAGCGCGTCGCGCGGCAGCGCCGGCCACTCGGCCCGCGGGGCGAGCCGCTCGTGGACGCGGCCCTCCCAGTGCAGCGCCGCCGGGCGGAACAGCCGGGCGCTGCGGTGCGCGTACGGCAGCTCGTCGTGCCGGTTGTCGATCTCCACCAGGAGCGCGCCGGCGGTCGTGGCCAGCAGGGCGGAGCGCAGCCGCTCGGGCACCGTCACGGCCCGTTCGTCGGCGTCGACGCTCAGCACCCACTCGGGGGCGCCGGCCGCCGCCACGGCCGCGTTGCGCGCCGCAGCGAAGTCGCCCCGCCACTGCCCCGTGCTGACGGTGGCCCCGAGCGACCGCGCCAGGGCCGCCGACCCGTCGGTGGAGCCGGTGTCGTGCACATGTACGCCGTCGACCGTCCCGCCGAGGGCGGCCAGGCACCCGGGCAGGTTGGCCGACTCGTCCCGGACGATGAGCACCGCGACCAGGTTCACCCCGGCCTCATCGGCGCGACCGTCCCCGCCTTGAGCAGAACGGCCTTGAGCACAACGGCCGTGAACGGAATCAGTGCCCGGCGGTGGCGTGGTACTGGTCGACGATCTCCTGCTTGATGCGGCCGCGGTCGGATACCTGGAATCCGGCCCCTTGCGCCCATTCCCGGATGGCCCGGTTCTGGTCGCGGTCGCCGCGCGTCGTGCCGCGTCCCCGGCCGGGGGCAGTTCGGGCCCCAGCGGTCGTGCTGCGGCCCAGCTTGGTGCCCGCGGAAATGTAGGGCTTCAGCGCCGCGCGCAGTTTCTCGGCGTTCTTCTTGGACAGGTCGATCGAATACTGCACGCCATCGAGGCCGAACGTGACACTCTCATCGGCGGACTTACCGTCCAGATCGTCGATCAGTTCCTGAATGACACGCTTGGCCATGTCGGCCGACCTCCCGGGAGCGACTCGAACGTTGCACACAAAACGGAGCCCGTCGAAAACAGTATCGCCAATCTATTGATTTGACGCCAGATAGCCGGGAGAAAACACTTCTTCACCGATCGTGTTGGCCCAATTACACGAGGCCGGACACGGGCAGCACGACCTGCGCCGAGGCCGCTGAGCCCCGGCGCTGGACCGGGGCGGCGACATCGCGTCCCGCGCGACAGTAACCGTAACGACATATTCTCCGCCGAACCGCCAGCCGCCCGGATCGTAGGCGTGAACCGCGAAACGATGCACCACACCGGCGGGATCGGCGTGCCGCGCGACCCCGACGCCTTTTCCGCCGGCCGGTCGCCGGTGCACGACGAGCCGTCTGGCCCGAGCAGCTCGACCGGCTCGCCCGCCTCGGCGCGGCCCTCGAGGTCGCCCGCCGCGACCACTGCGGGTCGTGGCCGGGCACCTCAACGCCCGCCTCGACGGCTCGTCGTGCACCGGGCGATCGCCGGCGGCTCAGTCCTCGGCGAGCAGGCGGGCCATCGGAAGGCCGCGCAGCATCCGCAGCGGCACGGCCGCGGCGGCGGTCGTGAGCAGCGCGCCGGCCAGGGCGGCGCCCGCGGCGGTGGCGTACACCGCGGGCGGCAACGACCCGGTCAGGGCCGCCGCGGCGCCGAGGCCCGCGCCCGCGCCGCCCACGCCGCCGGCGATGCCGAGCGCGACGGCCTCGTAGGCGGCGAGGCGGGTGACCCGGGCCTCGGACCAGCCCGTGGCGCCGAGCAGGGCGAACTCCGCCGATCGCTCGCGGATGTTGACATACAGCACGTCGGCGACGGCGACCGCGCCAAGCAGCGTGGTCAGGGCGGCGGCGATGTAGTCGGTCGACTGGACCTGCACGGTGATCGCGTCGCCGAGGACCGTGCCGGTGACGGCGCCACGGAAGGCGATCGTGACCACGGCCAGCAGCGTCAGGGCCGCCACGCCGATCGCCAGGCTCAGCGCCCCCATGACGGTGCGGCCCGGCGCCCGGAGCAGGTTCGTCCAGGCCAGGCCGGCCAAGCTGCGGGGGGTGCGGCGGCGGCGCACCGCCACGACGGGCGGGCGAACCGCTGTGGCCGGGTCGGCACGGGCGGCCCGGCGGGCCGGGACCAGGGCGGCGCCGAGCGTGAGGGCCAGCGCGGCCGGGACGGCGCCGAGCGCGGTGAGCCACTCGATGCGCACGCCGAGCGGCCACGCCGCGGCGAAGGCGAGCAGCACACCGGCGACGGCGGCGAGCAGGGCGATGGCGGCGGACTCCGCGCAGACCAGGGCGAAGAGCCTGCGTCTGGGCCAGCCGATACAGGCCAGGACGGCGAGTTCGGTACTGCGGGTCCGCACCGCCGCGCCCGCCGCGTTGCCGACCGCGAGGACGCAGGCGACGAGCACCAGCACGGCCAGCAGGAGGCTCTTGTGGTCGATCGCGGCGACGACGGTCGTGGCCACGCCGGTCCTCAGCCACGGCTCGGCGATGGTGAGCGGCGGGCGGCCGTGGTTGCCGGCCGGCAGCGTGGTGGCGACGCCGGCGGGTGAGGCGCCCAGGGTGAGGTCCACCCGCAGCCCGGTCTCGTCGTGGATGCGTTGCGCGACGGCGCGGACGCGCTCCCGTGACAGGTCGTCCATGCCGACCTCGCCGGCGACGCGGACCCGGACGGTGCTGATCGGTGCCTGGTCGTTCACGCCGTGCGCCGCGTCGAGGTTCTGGTAGGGGGCGCGGTGCAGGGCCGGCAGGGCGTCGAGCGTGGTCAGCAGCGAGGGATGCTGCGGTACGGGGCCGGCGAAGTTCGCGCTCGGCCCGAGCGGCTGGCCGCCGAGGGCCTTGCGGGAGGACGCGTCGGCGCCGGGGCGGCCGGTGGGCGAGTACAGGTCGGCGGGCATCCCGGCCAGGGCCGGCCCGACGTCGACCTTGGCCGGGTCGAACACGCCGACGCCCTGCAGGTACGCCGAGCCGAAGGGGGCCGCTTTGCCGTTGCCGTGCGGGTCGACGCCCCGGGTGACGGGGTCGGACAGTTCGACCGGCAGCGCGTTGCAGGCTGGCAGGTCGAAGCAGCCTTGGCCCCACTCGTCGCCGTCGAGCGGGACGGTCGCCATCGGGGTCGGGGCCGGCCCGACGGTCCAATAGTTCTGGACGCCGGGGTTGGTGGGGATGGACCACGTCCGGTCGTCGGGCCGGGCACCGCCGACGATGACGGTCGTGGGATTGCTGTTGTACCAGCCCAGCGGCGACGCGTTGCGCAGCTCGTCGACGACCTGCGCGTACACGTCCTGCTCGGTGAACGTCGCCGCGCCGGCCGGGGTGCCGGCCGCGGCCTCGAACGGGTCGATGAGGTTGTCCAAGGTGACGCCGGCGGCCACCCGCTCGGCGACGGTGACATCGAGACGCTCGACGCCGACCTGCGCCCGCCGGTCCAGCTGCGGCCTCCCGGCCACGAGCACCGGCACCGCGCCCGGCGCGGACGGCGCGCCGGTGGTGAGGTAGCTCCCGGCGGTCACCGCGGTGTCCAGGCCGTTGAGCCTGGCCTCCTGCTCGGGGTCGACGGCCGCCATCAGCATCGGTACCGGCACGACGATGCCCACCCGCGGCCGCGCGGTCGCGTTGGCGGTGGAGGCCGGGTCGCTCGACCAGCAGGAGACCGAGCGACGCCGCTGCGGATCGAGCGGGTCGACGCCGATGTAATGGGTCTCCGGGACGCAGATCACGGTGTCGCCGCCGCCGGGGACGATCCGGTGGATGGCCGACTCGCGCGGCAGCTCGTGGTAGATCTGGTTGACCGCCATCTCCTCGCCGGGGACCCATTCGAGCCGGTCGGTGGTGACATAGAGGTAGGCGTTGCCGTCGGGCGCCCGGCTCAGCCCGTTGTCGGACACCCACGTGGGGCGCACCCGGAACACCTGGTGCGCCACGCCGGGCCGCACGTAGGGCGCGAGATCGACCGGGTAGACCGTCGAGTGCATCACGTAGCCGACCATGGCCACCGGGGCCGCCACGTCGACGCCGGGCAGCCGCTCGATCCGCCGCCACTGCTCGACGCTGATCCCGCCGTACGTGCTGCCGATCCGGTCGAAGGAGATCAGCTCGCCGGGCGCGTCGGTCGCGGCGGCCGGTGGGCGGACCAGGATGTCGTACCCGGGCCGGAAGTTCTCCCGTACCGTGCCCACCGCCCGCACCTGCGCGCCCCGCGCCGCCGACGTCAGCAGGGCGAAGCTCGCCACCGCGATCACCAACGCCGCGAGCGTGGCGAGCGTGCGCCCGCGCCGGAACCACAGCTGAGCACGAACCATCCCGATCACGAAGCGCTCCAAGGAAGACGGCGGCCCACGGCCGTGCCACTGCACCAGGCGTCGCCACCGCGCCGCTGACGATCCGCTGCCGGGTAACCGTTCGTTAGCGAAACGGCAACGGTGTCCGGCAGCGTACTCGGCAGCGTCCGGCGCGAGTGCCGGACCGTCGCGGAGGTGAAGCCATGGTTCGAATGTTCAACGCGGTCGGCGACCGCCTGCTGCGCGCGGTGCCGCCGAAGGCGGAGGCCAAGGCGTACAACTGCTGGTACCCGAACCAGGTGGAGATCTGCTGCTACTACCCGGAAATGACGGTACCGCGGACCTACTGCTGGGGGCGGTGACCCGCACCCGCCGGCGCGCGTGACGGCGGCGTCCCGGGTGTGCCCCCGCGCCCGGGTCGCCCGCGCGGTCACGCCAGCCTGCCGATCATGACCCCCACGACGCCGTCGAGCGGTGCGTAGCCCCAGACGCGCGAGTCCGCGCTGAGCACGCCGTCGCCGAGGACGCCGGCGCCCACCTGCACCTGCTCGCCGGCCCGGAGGCGGCCGAG
>NZ_JBEPDB010000059.1:0-4975 GCF_040300025.1 Dactylosporangium sp. NPDC000555
CCCAGGGCACCCAGTTCCACGGCGGCGCCGGCGGGCTCGGCATCGCCTCCAACTGACCCGGCACGGCCTGGTCGCAGCCCCTGGCTCAAGGCCGGTCACCGCACGGTGGCCGGCCTTCGCCATGCCCGCTGCGCGCTACAGCAGCGCCAGCGCGGCGTCACGGGCCGCGTCGCTCGCCGGGAGCAGCGGGAGCCGCACCGACGGCGTGGCGATGCGGCCCTGAGCGTGCAGCACCGCCTTCACCACCGCCGGGTTGGGCTCGGCGAACAGGGCCGCCGACAGCGCGGCCAGGCCGGACCCGAGCTTGCGGGCCGCGGCCACGTCACCGGTCCGCCACGCCTCGTACAGCGACACGTACGCCGCCGTCTCCACGTGGGCCGAGGCCAGGATGCCGCCGCTCGCGCCGAGGGCCAGCAGCGGGGAGATCACCGCGTCGTCGCCGCCGAGCACCGCGAAGCCCGGCGGCACCGCGGCCAGGAACGCGAGCGTGTCGCCGGAGACCGGGCCGTCGGCGAGCTTCATGCCCACCACGCCGGGGATGGACGAGATCTTCAGGAGGGCGGGCGGCGAGAGGAGCTGACCCGTGCGGTACGGGACGTGATAGACCACCACCGGCACCGGTGACGCCGCCGCGACCGCCCGGAAGTGGGCGACCACGCCGGCCTCGCCGGGACGGGTGTACGGCGGCACCACCACCATCGCCGCGACGCCCGGCGGCAGCGCGGCGACCTCGGCGGCGCACGCCGCGGTCGAATTGCCGCCCACGCCGATGAGCAGCGGCGCGCCCAGTGACCGGCACGCCGACACGACCTCGGCGCGCTCGGCCGCGCTCAGCGTCGAGGGCTCGCCGGTCGTGCCGAGCGCCACGAGACCGGCCGCGCCGGCGGCCAGCACGGACTCCCCCAGCGCGCGCAGCGCCGCCGCGTCCACGGCGCCGGAGGGGTCGAAGGGGGTCACGAGCGGTACGAAAACTCCGGAAAGATCCACGTCCCCAGCGTGGGCCCACTCGAGCACCAGGTCCAGTTCACAATCGCACGGTCGAGCGTAAGCTCAGCTGATGCTCGATGTCCGGAGGCTGCGGCTGCTGCGCGACCTCGCCCAGCACGGCACGATCGCGGCGGTCGCGGCCGCGCACACCTACACGCCCTCGGCGGTGTCGCAGCAGCTCGCGGCGCTGGAGCGGGAGGCCGGCGTGGCCCTGCTGGAGCGGACCGGGCGTCGCGTCGCGCTCACCCCGGCCGGCCGCACGCTCGTGGCCCACGCCGAGGAGGTGCTCACGGCACTCGAACGGGCCGGCGCCGCGCTCGCCGCCAGCCGCGCCGGCCTGTCCGGGCCGCTGCGCATCGGCGCGTTCCCGACCGCGATGCGCACCCTGCTGCCGCCGGCCCTGGTGGCGCTCGGCGACGCGCATCCGGCTCTCGAGCTGACCGTGCAGGAGCTGGACCCGGCGGTCGTACCGCGGCTGCTGCGCGACGGCACCCTGGACGTTGCCCTGGTGCACGACTACGACCTGGTGCCCATCGAGCCCGATCCGGCGCTGCGGACCGCGCCCCTGCTCGACGAGACGATCTTCATCGCCGCGACCGGCCCGCGGCGGCTGGCGCAGTGCCGCGGCGAGCCGTGGATCCTCGCCAGCCGGGGCACGCTGTGCCACACGATGACGGTCCGGGCATGCGAGGCCGCCGGCTTCACTCCGCGTGTCCGTCACCACGCCGACGACTTCGTCACCGTCCTCACGTTCGTCGCCGCCGGCCAGGGCGTCGCGCTGGTCCCGGAGCTCGCCGCGACCGACGTGCCCGGCGGCGTGGTCCTCACGCCCCTGCCGACCCGCCGCCGCACCCGGCTGGCGTTCCGCGCGGGCGCGGCGCACCACCCCGCGGTCGCGGCCTTCGCCCACACGCTCGGCATCGACCTGGACGAGCGCGCGGGGTGACCACTCGGCCGCCTCCCGCCACGCGACGTGATCAGCGCGCGCCGAGCCGCTCGCGCAGCCACGGGATCATCACGTCGGCCTGGTCCTGCTGAAACCGGCGCACCGTCGGCAGGCCGGGCGGGGCGGGCCGGCGCGCCCGGTCGGTGAACATGCCGGCCAGGCCGGCCACGCACCCGGTGATGTCGTCGGGGCCTGCGTGCACCACGTCGTCGCAGAGGTGCCCGCCGTACAGCCGGACGTTGAGGACTAGCGCCAGCGTGTCGTACCAGGCCGGCCCCACACACCCGAACGGCCAGTCGATCACCACCACCGACCCGTCGGGCCGGATCAGCATGTTGTCGGCCCGCAGGTCACCGTGCACGAGCCGATCGCCGTCCAGCGCGGCCAGCCCCCGCTCGGCGAGCTCGACCAGCAGCTCCAGATGGCCGGCGACCCACGGGTCGAGCCGCTCGGGCGGGCCGGCCGCGATCCGCCGCCACCCGTCGAAGTCCTCGCGGACCTCGTCCCGCAGCGAGGGCAGCCCCGCGACGGGCACCGCGAGCCGCCGCAGCACCTCGAGCGCGGCCGCGACCTCGGCGTCCTCCCAGGGCGTGCGCGGATGCCGCCCGTCGACGTCCTCGAAGACCAGCGCCACCCAGTCCCCGTCGTCGTACACCCCGAGCAGCCGCGGCGCCGGCACCCCGCCCGGCAGCGCCGCCGCGACCCTGGCCTCGGCCCGGTGCATGGCCGGGCTATGGTCGTTGAGCGCGCTCCCGACGGCCTTGACGAACGCCCGCCGCCCGGCGGCCGTACGCACCCGATCGGCGGTGCCGGGCGAGAACCCACCCGGCTGCGAAACCGCTTCGACGACCTCGCCCCCGAGCACGCGAGCGATCCCGTCCCGCACGTTGCCGGGCAGATCGCCCCACCCGATGCGCACCCCAGACGCCTGCACCATCGGCCGATCGTCCCGGTCCCGGCAGCGCCGCGTCCACCGATATGCGCCGGAGCCGCCGGCTCATCACGATCTAGCCAACCAGCGTTTGATGGTGGTCCTGGACGAGCTGCGGCTGAGCGAGGTCACCTCGTCCCCGGTCTGTCGGCGGTCGGCACAGCGGCGATCCTGGCCCAGACCGGTGACCCGAACCGGTTCTCCAGTGCCCGGGCGCTGGTCAAGCACGCCGGTTTGGCACCGCGGGAGAAGCTGTCCGGCACCTTCGAAGGCCGCACGAAACTGACCGGACAAGGACGTCCCGGACTTCGGCTGCCGGCATGGCGAGCCGTCTGGGTGCGCAACGCGCCAGCCCGGTCTACGCCACCCGGTTCACCCGCCTGACCACCCGGGAGCAGAACAAGCTCACCGTCATCCAGGCCCAGGCCGTGATCGCCGCCGCGATCCTGCGGCAACTGCACGCCGTCGTCACCACCGGCCGGGCCTCGGACCCGGGCATCGCCACCCACGGCGCCGTACGTCACGCGGTGATGCCTATCGCAGCCTGACATCAGTAGACGGCCCGTCAAGCTGGGTCGGGGCGAGCCCCACGCGGCATTGAGGAATCACGGTTACTCGACGCTCATCATGGGCAGCCCGATTACACGCTGCTGGGACGAGCCCCATTACTGCTATGCAGGAAGGTGCACCATCTGACATTATGGACTGTCGTTCGGGGCGGTGGTTTCGGTCGGGTTCTGGGATAATTTCATACATGGGGCAGCTCGGATTGTTTTCAAGGGCGGAGTTGGCTGCCATGCGTGACCCGACCAGGTCACGTCGTTATTCTCCAGCGAAGGAGCAGTTCCGCCGGGAGCATGCACGGCATCGGGAATGGGGCCTGGCCAGAAGGCACGCCGAGAAGCTCCGCCGTCTCCGCGGCGACACCCCGCCGGCGGTCAGCGACCAGCGCGGCGGATCGGTGCAGGTGCCGCCCTCGCCGCCCTCGCCGCCCTCGCCGCCCTCGCCGGTCACGCCGTCTGACCAGGCACAACGTCCCGCGAGCGGCACCGCGGCAAATGACTGCGATCCCGCGCCGAGCCAGGCGGACGGCGCCGGACGGTCCGGTCCTATCCGGAAGCGTCGTCGCGCATCCACGCAACAGCTGCGCCGGCCCGCCGGCCCAGCGACGCATCGAATGATTGGCGGCAATATACGGCCGACGATGTATTGTGGCCGTCTTTCGACAATGCCGCGCGCGGCCGGGCGGCATTTTCGCCGAATGCTCCGCAAGGCGGGAACAAGCAACCGCTGTACTTGTGGACCGCCGCTGCCGATTCCCGAATGTCTCGGCAATGGCGATGGCCCATGCAACGCGCACATCGGCAAATGCGGATGCGCTGCTTGCGGATCGATCACCCCTTGACGCTACATAGCGTCACCACAGTCCAAAGACGCGGCGCCCCCGCCTCCAACGGCTCGCGCCGCTCAGGTGTCAGGTCGTGTACACGGGAGTGTCAATGCGCGAACAGGCCACGCGACCGTTGTCGGACGCCCTATAGCCAGGCGCGCGCTCGGGATTCGCCGCGTTTGCGTCGCTCGTACTTCCACCTTGCCCAGCGGATCAGATGACGATAAACGCGCTTGCCGATCGGGGTGCATCGATGCATCCACCGCAGAGTTCGTGTTGCGTTCCGGGTGCACCGCGACGGAGTACTTCGACAAGTACCGGTTCGAGGCCGACCCGGCGCTGCTGGATGAGGTCGCGGTCGGCCTGGCCGTGCTCGTCCCGCCCGACGCCGAGGTGCTGGCCGGCCTCGAGATGGGCGGGATCGCCGTGGCGGTGGCGCTGGCCGGGCACACGGGCCGGGCGTGCGCGTTCGTGCGCAAGACCACGAAGCCCTACGCCCGAGGCCCACCGCGAGCACCCGGCCGCGTTCGTCGACGACCTCGATGGTGGACGGCTGACCTACTCTTTGGGCATGCCGGACCGCCTCGATGGCCGATGTCCGGGGTCAGGTCGGTCGCTGCCGGCCGTTGCCGGTGGCGAACACCCGCACCTGCGCCGACAGCTGGAACGCGCCGCCTCGCCGAGGACCGCCGAGATTGCGGGCCGCCGGGTCGTGTTCGTC
>NZ_JBEPDB010000059.1:5074-56711 GCF_040300025.1 Dactylosporangium sp. NPDC000555
CGAGGACGTGGTGACCTCGGGGCCAGGTTGCGCTGTCGGGGCGCCGAGATTGCGGGCCGCCGGGTCGTGTTCGTCGAGGACGTGGTGACCTCGGGGCCAGGTTGCGCTGTCGGGGCGCCGAGATTGCGGGCCGCCGGGTCGTGTTCGTCGAGGACGTGGTGACCTCGGGGTAATGGGGGTAACGGGCCAGGTTGCGCTGTCGGAGCGCCGAGCTGTGCGCGCTCGGCGCGCGGGTCGAGCACGCGCTGTGCGTGATCGACCGCCAGGAGGGCGGCGCTGAGGCGCTCGCCGCCGACGGCATCGCCCCTGCACGCCCTGCTCACCCGCGAAGAACCTCGACGCCGCGGGCTGAGCGGCCGGGGGCCTCAGTCGGTGAGGCGGATCCGCAGGTATCCGAGGTCGAGTTCGCCTTGGCGCAGGCGGTCCAGGTCGGTGCGGTAGGCGTCGACCGGGATCAGCAGCGCGTGCCGGGTCGACTCCGGGCGGACCTCGGGCCGGCGCTTCGGCGGTGGCCCGGACGGCGTCCGCGCGCCGTGCGGCTCCGGGCGGCCCGAGCCGAGGCGCTGCCGTACGTCCGACCAGCGCGCGGCCGGGAAGCGCAGCGACTCGTCGGCGAGGACCAGGTCGTACGGGATGCCCTTCTCGTCGCGCAGCGGGAACGCGACCAGGGTGCGGTCGCCGACGAGCTCGGCCAGGCCGAGCATGCGCAGGCCGTCGCGGCGGGTGACGACGAGTTCCTGCGCCCGGGTGAGCACCGCGCCGCGCAGCGGGCGCGCCGGGCGCAACACGCGGTAGGCATACGAGCCGACCTGCACGTCGTCGCGGCGCGTCGGGCGTTGGCGAGCCTGGCCGCGCGCTGCCGAATAGGCTTTGGACCCATGGTGCGCATCGAGCGGTTGGTCACGTCGGGCACGTTCTCGCTCGACGGTGAGACCTTTGACGTCGACAACAACGTCTGGATCGTCGGGGACGGCGCGGAAGCGCTCGTCATCGACGCCGCGCACGACGCCGGGGCGATCGTGGAGGCGCTCGGCGGCCGCCGCGCCGTGGCCATCGTGTGCACCCATGGTCACGACGACCACATCGATGCCGCGCCCGAGCTCGCGCTGCGCACCGGCGCGCCGATCCTGCTCCATCCGGACGATCTGCCGCTGTGGCACATGAGGCACCCCGATCTCGAACCGAACACGCACCTTACCGATGGCCAGACGATCGGGGTAGCCGGCACCGAGCTGCGCGTGCTGCACACGCCGGGGCACAGCCCGGGTGCAGTGTGCCTGCACGCGCCGGAGCTGGGCGTGGTCTTCTCCGGCGACACGCTGTTCCAGGGCGGCCCGGGCGCGACCGGCCGATCGTTCTCGGACCGGCCGACGATCCTGCGCTCGATCCGCGAGCGACTGCTGCCCTTGCCGCCGGAGACGGTCGTGCACACCGGCCACGGCCCGGACACCACGATCGGCGCCGAGGCCGGCTCGATCGAGTAGGCCGCCGGCACCCCGGCCCCGGCCCGCGTCCTGGCACCCCGGCCCGCACCCGGCCCCGGCCCCGGCCCGCACCCGGCCCCGGCCCCGGCCCGCACCCGGCCCCGGCCCCGGCCCGCACCCGGCCCCGGCCCCGGCCGCACCCGGCCCGCATCCGGCCCCGGCCCGCACCCTGACCCGTGGCGGCCCGCGTGGAAGGGTCAGGGCGCGTTCTCGGCGGCCCGTTCCAGCAGGGCGTCGCGCTCGGCCGGGCTGTGCGCCAGGTCCGCGGCGCGGCGGAACAGGTCGGCGGCGTGCTCCCGGTCGCCGGCCCGCGCGATCAGGCCGGCCTCGGCGGCGAGCGCCAGCGGGTAGTCGTCGAGCGCGCCGCCGGCCCGGGCCTCGGCGAGCAGGGCGAGGCCGGCGCGCGGGCCGCGGGCGTAGCCGTGCGCCACCGCGCGGTTGAGCGCGATCACCGGCGTCGGCTGTCGCAGCCACAACTCGTCGTAGCAGTGCGCGATGCGCGGCCAGTCGGTCGCGGCGACGGACTCGGCGGTGGCGTGGCAGGCTGCGATGCGGGCTTGCAGCGCGTATGGGCCGTCGCGATGGGCCGGTTCCGCGTCCAGGGCGGTGAGGATCGCGACGCCCTCCGCGATCGCCGCGCGGTCCCAGTGCGAGCGGTCCTGCTGCTCCAGGGTGCGCAGCCGCCCGTCGTCGTCGCGCCGCGCGTCACGGCGGGAGTGCTGGAAGAGGAACAACGCGAGCAGCCCCGAGATCTCCGAGGAGTCGGGCCGCGGCCGCAGGGTGGGCAGCAGGTCGGCCAGCAGGCGGGCCAGGCGGATCGCCTCGTCGGCGAAGGCGGGGGAACCGTCGGCGTTGTAGCCCGTCGTGAACAGCACGTACAGCACGCCGAGCACGCCCGGCAGGCGCTCGGGCAGGGTGGTGCCCTCGGGGACGCGATACGGGATGCCGGCCTGGGCGATCTTCGTCTTCGCGCGGGTCAGGCGCCTGGTCATGGTGGCCTCGCCGACCAGGAACGCCCGGGCGATGTCGGCCGTGCGCACGCCGCAGATGGTGCGCAGGGTCAGCGCGACGCGCGCCTCCAGCGGCAGGGCCGGGTGGCAGCAGGTGAAGATGAGGCGCAGCCGGTCGTCGGGGAAGCCACCGGACTCGGGCGGGGCCGGGTCGCCCCGCTCCAGCACGGCCAGCTCGCGCAGCTTGGTGCGCTCGACCGTGGCGCGGCGCAGGACGTCGATCGCGCGGTTGCGGGCCGCGGTCATCAGCCACGCCGCCGGGTTGTCGGGGACGCCCGCCGACGGCCACCGCTGCAGCGCCGTGGCCAGGGCCTCCTGGGCGCAGTCCTCGGCCAGGTCCCAGTCCCCGGTGATGCGGATCAGGGCGCCGACGATGCGCGGGTACGCCTCGGCCGCCGCGGCGGAGGCAGCCGCGGCGGTGGCCGAGGCCGCCCCGGACGTGGCAGCGGCCACGTCCGGGGCGGGGGAGCTCACGCCGTGGGTGTGGGCGGTCACTGCTCGAAATCGGCGAACGGGCGGATCTCGAGGCGGCCGTCGCGAGCCATCGGGTGGGCGCGGGCGACCGCGATCGCCTCGTCGAGGTCGGCGCACTCGAGCAGGTCGAAGCCGACGATGACCTCCTTGGTCTCGGTGAACGGGCCGTCGGTGACGAGCAGCTCGCCGTTGCGGACGCGGACCGTCGTGGCCGCCGAGGGCGGGGCCAGCACCGCGCCGCGCACCCGGCGGCCCGCGGCGTCGTTCTCCGCCACCCAGACGTTGATGTCCGGCTCGTCGGTCTTGTCGGTGTCGGGCTCCTGGTCGCTGCAGACGAACATCATGTACTTCATCGGGACTCTCCTCTGCTGATGGTCTCGACCCTAGTGACGAAGGGGTCCGCCGGATCCGGACAGCCCGATACGGTCCGTTGTCCGACGAAACAGGGCCGGCGCGTCCGGGGATTGCTACGTTCATCGGCCAGTCCCCCAGAAGGACCCCCGCGGACCGGCGAGCTGGTCCTGACCGAGACGACGGTGACGCTTCCATGCGACGCATCTGCTACCTCGTGGCCGGCTGCCTGGCAGCGGTGGGCCTGGTCATCGGCGGCATCGCGGCGTTCTCCGGCAGCTTCTCGCCCCGCTCCTACGTGGACAAGCACTATCAGCGCGCGGCGTCGCGCGACATCGGTACCGACGCGCGCGCCTACCTCAGCGCCAAGCCCCCGTCCCGGGTCGCGGACGAGATCTCCCGGGCCTGGTCGCCCGCCGGCCGCCACGCCGACGGCTCCGGCGTCTACCTGCGGTACTCCACCGACTCCGTCGTGCTCAAGCCCAACGACACCGGCACGCTGATCCTGGTCGAGGCGTTGCGGACCGCGTACAGCCGCTACTCCGGCACGCTCGGCGGCAACGGCTGGGCCGGGTACGGCGAGGGCAACAGCGGCCGCCGCGGCGGCCCCGGCAGCGGAAAGTAGCCCCCAATGCTCAAACTGGTCACGGACTGATGCCGGGCGGCAGCCCGCGGGTCAAGGCGCCCGCGGTATCGCAGCGGAACAGGAAGCGGCTGATCGACGCGATCTGGCTCGGCGTCCTCGCCGTGGTGACGCTGTTCGCGGTCACGTACTGCTCGCAGGACTCCGGCGACGCCGTGGCCGTCGACGAGGCCGGCGCGCAGACCGTCGCCGCCGACCTCGCCCGCGCCTCGGCCGTGCACGGCATCTGCTACGGCTGGCAGCTGCTGGACTCGACCACCCCGGTGAGCTCCGGCTCGAACCTCGGCGTCGGCGTGCGGGTGACCGACAGCCCCGAGCGGTGCCCCAAGTTCGTCGAGGTCCGCGGGACGTACCACTACTACCCGAACAGCAGCGACTTGGAGGACTACGCGCAGTACAACATCGTCAGCAACATCGGGCGCTCGACCCGGATCGATCCGGCGGGCCTGGAGCGGCTCGGCGTCGGCGCGAATCGGCTGCTGGACGACCCGGCGGCGGTGATCCTCGATGCCGCCGAGGCGCTGCCGCTGCTGGCGCTGGAGGCCGGCGCGGCCGAGGGCCCGGTGCCGGGGCCGAGCGCGACCGGCACCCCGCTGCCGGTCCGGGAGGGCGGCAGCGACTTCCTGCGGGACCGCTGGGTGCTGCTGGTGATCAGCGGCTCGTTCCTGCTGGCCGCCGCCCTGACCGTGGTCCTCGGCCTGCTCGTCGCGCGCATGCTGGACAAGGTGGACAAATCAGATAAGGCGAAGAAACGTCAGAAGTCGGGCAAGCCGGCGTGACGGCGTGGTGAATCCGATCCGAACAGCCGGGTGGATCGGCCGTTGCGGCGCAGGCGGCGGCGCGGTCGCGGGGACTAGACTAACGATCTTGTGTCGATGCCTTGTGTGACGTGTGGTGCTTCCGGACACGACACCGGCGGGACGTTCCTCTGCATCCGGCACGGCGGGGTGCCGTCCGCGGCGTTCGTGGCCGCCCTCGTCGGCGGGGCGGACGCCGGCGGCCAGCGGCGGGCACCGGGCCGCACGCCGGCGGAGCCGGGCGAGCCCGACGTGGGCGGCCCGTGGCTGCCGGACCTGCCCGATGGGGCTCTGCCGCGGTGGCCGGACGCGCGGGTCGACGAGGCGCCCGGTGTCGCCGGCCGGGCGGCGATCGGCCCGGGCGCCGGCGAACCGGACGGCGTCGCGGAGGAGATCGAGGAGATCGAGGACCGGCCGCCGGCCGGGATGCGGGTGTACACCTGGCTGTTCGTCGCCGTCACCGCCCTGCACGCGGTGCTGCTCGTCGTCGCCGTGCTGGTGCTGCGGCGGGAGGACGAGGTGCTGCGACGGTACGCCGCCGAGCCCGCCTCCATCGACCGGCCCTCGGCCGCGGCCGTGTTCGAGCTCGTCGACCGGGTGGCCGGGGCGGTGACGGTCGCGCTGTGGGTGACGCTGCTGATGTTCGCCGTCTGGTTCGGGATCGTCGGGCGGGTCGCAGACCGGCAGGGACGCGACCGGCGGGCGTTGCTGCGGCACTGGACCTACCTCGGGTGGCGGCTCGCGCTCGTGCCGCTGGTCGTGTACCTGTTCGTGGAGGCGGCGCGGGACGAGACCGGGCCCGCCGACCGCACGGCGTTCGTGGCCGAGGCGCTGACGGCCAACCACACCGCCGCCGTGTTCGCCTGGCTGCGGATCGTGATGCTGGCGCTGCTCACCGCGTTTGTCGTGGTCGTCTGGCGGCGGCTCAACCCGCGCGAATCGGCCATGCCGCCGCGATATTAGCCGCTGTGCCCCACCCGGCGGGTCACCGCCTCCAGATCCGTCACGGGCTATCCCTACACGTAGGCTTTGTCTGTGGCGAGGTACTTCGACGTGCACCCGGACAACCCGCAGCCCCGGCTGCTCCACCAGATCGTGGCGCTGCTGCGCGGGGACGGCCTGGTCGCCTACCCGACCGACTCCTGCTACGCGCTCGGCTGCCAGCTCGGCAGCCGCCCCGGGCTGGAGCGCATCCGGGAGGTCCGCCGCCTGGACGACCGGCACCACTTCACGCTCATGTGCCGCGACTTCGCGCAGCTCGGGCAGTTCGTGCAGATCTCCAACGCGGTGTTCCGGCTGGTCAAGGCGGCGACGCCGGGCAGCTACACGTTCATCCTGCCGGCCAGCCCGGAGGTGCCGCGGCGGCTGCTGCACCCGAAGAAGCGCACCGTCGGCGTGCGCATCCCGCAGCACACGGTGACGCAGGCGCTGCTGGCCGAGCTGGGGGAGCCGCTGCTGTCCAGCACGCTGCTGCTGCCCGGGCAGGACGAGCCGATGACGCAGGGCTGGGAGATCAAGGAGGCGCTCGACCACCAGCTCGACGCGGTCGTCGACGGCGAGTGCGGCACCGAGCCGACCACCGTGGTCGACCTGTCCGACGACGAGCCGGAGATCCTCCGCGTCGGCGCGGGAGACCCCAGCCGCTTCGAGTGAGCGCGCGGCCCCGCCGACGGCCGTCAGCGGGTGACGAGGTCGTTCGCGCTGCGGAGCACCGGGGCCGACGACCACGCGGCCGGGTCGGCCTCGGCGGCGCCACGCACGCGCAGCGTCACCGACTCGCCCGGCAGCAGGGTCACCAACAGGTCGTCCACGGTCGCGGCCGGGTCGAGGCGGTCCGGGAACACCGCCAGGTCGCGCACCAGCGTCCGGGCTGTGACCTCCAGCTCGACGCCGCCCTGGGGGCCACGGACCGGCCGCGCGACGACATCGGTGACCGCGCGCGGGTAGGCCAGGTCGACGTCCTCGGCGAAGAACCACACCGCGCGCCCGCCGTCGCCGTCGGCCACGATCAGCTCGGCCGTGCCGTTGTCCGGCGTCGCGACGTCGGGCGGCAGCGGTACCGTCACCGCGGACAGCGCCGGCACCCGCACCGTCAGCGTCGCCTCGGCCCGCGCGCCGCCGTCGAACGACACCCGCCGCACCCGCAGCTCGGCCCGCCACGGCCCGGGGGTGTCGTTGACGGCGACGAGCGCGGGCGCGCCGTCGCGGGGCTGGATGGTGACGAGCCGTTCGGCGAAGGCGCGGCGCAGCGCATACCACAGCGGCTTGCGCCGGCCGTCGCCGTCGACCGCCGACCACGAGGTGACCGGCCAGTTGTCGTTGAGCTGCCACATGATGGTGCCCATGCACAGCGGCTTGAGCGAGCGGAAGTGCTCGATGCCGTACGCGATGGCGCGGGCCTGGTTGAGCTGCGTGGCCCAGTGCCAGTCGTCGAAGCCGGCCGGGGCGGGGAAGTGCCCGTGCAGGCCGCGGAGGAGCTTGTCGTTGCCGCCGGTGGCCTTCTGGTGGTGCAGCACGCCGGGGGAGTCCGGGGTGAGCGGATCGTCGCCGACGGCGCGGCGCAGCGTGGCGTATGCCGGGGGCGCCTGGAAGCCGAACTCCGCGACGAACCGGGGCCGGTACGTGCCGTAGTGGCGGTAGTCGTGGGTGTTCCACACGTCCCAGATGTGCGTCGTGCCGTGCGCCGGGTCGTTCGGGTGCAGGGCTCGGCCAGAGGAATCGACACCGCCGGAGTAGGGGCTGCCGGGCCAGTACGGGCGGGTCGGGTCCAGCTCGCCCACGATCCGGGGCAGAACGTCCAGGTAGTAGCCCTCGCCCCAGGTGCGCCCGGCCAGCTCCTCCCGCCAGCCCCAGTCGTGGTAGCCCCAGATGTTCTCGTTGTTGCCGACCCACATGACCAGGCTGGGGTGCGGCATGAGCCGGGCGACCTGCTCGCGCGCCTCGGCGGCGACCTCGGTGGCGAGGGGCTCCTCCTCGGGGTAGGCGGCGCAGGCGAAGGGGAAGTCCTGGCCGACGAGCACGCCGAGCTCGTCGGCCAGGTCGTAGAGGTCGTCGCTCTCGTACCGCCCGCCACCCCAGACGCGCAGGTAGTTGACGCCGGCGGCGACGGCCTGGCCGATGCGGTCGGCGTAGCGGTCACGGCCGACGCGGGTGACGAACGCGTCGTCGGGGATCCAGTTGACCCCGCGCACGAACACCGCGGTTCCGTTGACCTTGAGCACGAACCGGCTGCCGTCCTCGTCGCGCCCGGTGTCCAGCTCCACGCCGCGGAACCCGATCATCCGCCGCCAGGTGTCCAGCGCCGTCCCGTCGGCGGCGCGCAGGGTGAGCTCAACCTCGTAGCGGTGTGGGTCGCCGTGCCCGCGCGGCCACCACCGCCGCACCCCGGGCACCTCGACGAGCACGGTGACCCGGGTCGCGCCCGCCGGCACGCCGACGGTCGCCTCGCGGCCGTCGACGACGGCGGTGACCGTCACCGGTGCGTCGGTGGCGCGCTCCAGCACGATCCGCAGCTCGACCCGGCCGGTGTCCCCGGCGGTGCCGTCCCCGGAGACGGTCACGAGGGGCCGGACCTCGGCCAGCCGCGCCCGCGACCAGGCGTGCAGCCCGATCGGCCGCCAGATTCCCGCCGTGACGACGGTCGGTCCCCAGTCCCAGCCGAAGTTGGCCGCCATCTTCCGGATGTACTGAAACGGTTCGTCGTACGCGTTCGGCCGCGCCCCGAGCTCGTCCCGGACGCGCTCCGCGTATCCGTACGCCGAGTCGAACCGCACGGCGAGCTCGTTTCCGGCCGGGCGCAGCAGCGCCGTCACGTCGAAGCGGTACCCCCGGTGCATGTTCGCCGTCCGCCCGACCTCGACGCCGTTGAGCACGACGGTCGCGACCGTGTCGAGCCCGTCGGCGACGAGGTCCACCCGGTCACCGCCGAGCCCGTCCGCGTCGAACGTCGTCTCGTACCGCCATGCGGTGCGCCCGATCCAGTGCAGCCGCGTCTCGTTGTCGTCGAGGAACGGGTCCGGGATGGCCCCGGCGGCGAGCAGGTCGGTGTGCACGCATCCCGGCACGGTGGCGGGGAACTCCCGCCCGGCGACGACCTCGGCGGCCGGCTCGACGGCACGCACGCTCCAGCCGCTGTGGAGGGGACGCAGAACATGCATGCGTCAGGTATACCCGGAATCAGGCGTATGCCCGGCCTCAGGCGCCGAGCGCCGGGGCCGGCTGCCAGCGCCAGCGCGGGTCGCAGTCGGGGTCGTTGGCCGCGAGCACGGCGTGCAGCACGCCGTCGGGGTCGCAGCTGTACAGCCCGGAGCTCCACACGTTGTTGACCTCGAGGACCGCGAACTGCCCCGAGTCGGTCCGCCCCACGTCGATCACGGCCGTGGGGGGCACGTCCGCGGCGGGCAGGTCGGCGAGCATCAGCGAGATGAAGGCGGCCGCCTCGTCGTGCCACGACGCGCGGTGCGTGCGCAGCGAGGGGCTCCACTCCTCGCCCTCCACCAGATACGGCGACCACGCCACCGGCTGCCGTCCCATGGTGAACACGCGATACTCCGAGGCGAGGTCGAGCCAGTGGTCCATGATGATCAGCGTGCTGTCCGCGGGCAGCCGGGCGGTGCGCAGCCGGTTGCGCAGGTCGTCGGCGTTTCGCACCCAGGCGGCGGAGAACGCGGGATGCTTCTCCTGGGCGAGCTTGGCCACCGCCGGGCGCGGCCCGACGACGTCCGGCGCCTCGCCGACGCTGACGAGCCGGATGTCGCGGCCGGTGACGTCCTTGGGCAGGGCGGCGAACCACGACGGGGACGCGCCGAAGAGGCGGATGTCGGCGCCGCCCGCGATGAGCATGGTGAGATATCCGCCGGCGGCCCGCCAGGCCACGCGTTCGGCGGAGTTCAGCCAGGTCACCTCGGCCGGGTCGCCCGGCAGTTGCACCACCGGCAGGCCGATGCGGTGGGCGGCGTGCGTCAGCGCCGCGCTTGCCTGGGGGGAGCGCACGCGCATTGCCAGGGTCCGGAACTGACGCACCCTCATATCCTGCCAGCGAGCTTCGTCAGTGTCGTTGGCGGAGCCCGCAGACGGCACATCGCCCGGGGCCGGCGTTCACCGAGGGTAATCGGGGAAACGCCTTAGTGGACATTAACGTCGACCAAAAGTCACAAATCGTGCACGGTGTGTCCTTGGCCACCGGTGTTCCGGCACGGTCCGAGCGGTCAGAGGCGCACGCGCTCGCCGGACGGGTCGTACAGGGGGCGCAGGGAGGCGCGCGCCGGGTACGTCGCGCCGGCGATCTGCACGGTCAGCTCGCCGGCGTCCAGCCAGGCCTGGTCGAGCGGGTCGGTGCCGGTGTCGAGCATGGCCAGGCCGACCGCGCCGCCGAGCGTGTGCCCGTAGGAGGCGGCCCGGACGTACCCGACGTCCCGGCCGTCGCGGCGCACGATCTCGCCGTGGAACATCACCGCCTTCGGGTCGGTGACGAGCACCTGGACCAGCCGCCGGGTGAGCGGGCCGCGGGCGCGGCGGGCCAGCACCGCCTCGCGGCCGATGAAGTGCTCCTTGTCCAGCGCGACGGCGAAGCCCAGCCCGGCCTCGAGGACGTCGTCGGTGTTGTCGATGTCGTGGCCGTAGTCGCGGTACCCCTTCTCCATGCGCAGGCTGGCGAGCGCCTTGAGCCCGGCGTGGCGCAGCCCGTGCTCGAGGGTCCGCGAGCCGGCGGCGACGAGCCGGTCGTACACGTGCACGGCCTGATCGGCGGGGACGTAGAGTTCGTAGCCCAGCTCGCCGACGTACGTGATGCGCAGGCACAGCGCCCGGGCGTAGCCGATCTCGATCTCCGCGGCGCCGCGGAACGGCAGCGTGATCTCGGCCCCGGCCGCGGCCGACAGCACCGCCCGCGACCGTGGGCCCTGGAGGTTGATCTGCGCCCAGCCGGAGGTGACGTCGGTGACGAAGGCGTGGCGCTGGGGAGCGCGGCCGAGGTGCCGGCGCAGCCGGGTCAGCACGTGCCGGTGCGCGGTGTCGGAGGCGACGACCCAGAACCGGTCCTCGTCGAGCTGGGTGACGGTCAGGTCGGCCTCGATCGTGCCGCCCTCGTTGAGCCACTGGGTGTAGGTGACCCGCCCCGGGTGGCACACGCGGTTGGCGGACAGCTCCTCCAGCACCGCCCCGGCCTCGCGCCCCTGGACCAGGAACTTGGCCATGAACGACATGTCCATGAGGATCGCGTCCTCGCGGGCCGCCCGGTGCTCCGCCGCCCAGGTGCCGAACCAGTCCGGCTTTCCCCACGAAGGCGTGAAATGTCCCGAAAAGTCGTAGAAATCCGGCATCTCCCAGCCCGACACGTCCCGCCGGTACGGCCGCAGCGGCTCCAGGCGATCGTGCAGCGGCGAGCGCCGCGCGTCCCGGGCCGAGGTGAGCGCCTTGTCCGGGTAGTGCGCGGCGTAGACCCGCCCGAGCGCCTCGACCGTCCGGGCGGCGCGGTAGTCGCGATTGCGCTGGTACGGCTGCAGCCGGTCGATGTGCATCCCGGTCACGTCGACGTCGGGCCGCCCCTCGGCGATCCACGCGGCGAGGGCCCGGCCGATCCCGCCCCCGGTCAGGATGCCGATCGAGTTCATCCCCGCCGCGACGAAGTAGTTGCGCAGCTCCGGCGACTCCCCGAAGATGGGCGCCAGGTCGGGGGTGAAGCTCTCCGGCCCGCAGAAGAAGGTGCGCACGCCCGCGGTCGCGGTCACCGGGATGCGGGTCATCGCCGCCTCCAGGTATGGCGCCATGCGGTCCCAGTCGGGCGGGAGCGTGCCGAAGGAGAAGCCGTCGGGCACCCGGTCGACGCTCCACGGCGCGGCCGCGCCCTCGAACAGCCCGACCATCAGGCCGCCGGTCTCCTCGCGGAAGTACCCGTAGGCGCCCGGGTCCTCCAGCACCGGCAGGTCCGCGCTCACCCCGTCGATCGGCTCGGTGATGAGGTAGTAGTGCTCGGCGGCCTGCAGCGGGATGCTGACCCCGGCCTCCTCGCCCAGCTGGCGGGCCCACATGCCGGCGCAGTTGACGACGACCTCCGCCTCGACGTCGCCGAACGGCGTGCGCACGCCGGTGACCGTGTCCCCGCGGCGCAGGGTGCCGGTCACCGGTACCCCTTCGAGGATCTTGGCACCCCGCAGCCGGGCCCCCTTGGCGAGGGACATCGTCACGTCCACGGGGTTGGCCCGCCCGTCCTCGGCGACGTAGAAGCCGGCCAGCACGTCGTCGGTGCGGGCGAGGGGGAACAGGTCGCGCACCTCGGCGGGGGAGATCTCGTGCACGTCGACGCCGAGGTGCCGGTTGAAGGCGGCCACCCGGCGGTACTCCTCCAGGCGCCCCTCGTCGGCGGCCAGCTCGATGAAGCCGCACTGCCGCAGGCCGGTGGACAGGCCGGTTTCGGCCTCCAGCCCGGCGTACAGGTCGCGGGTGTACTGGCGCAGCCGGGTCGACGTCTCCGACAGCGAACCGAACGTGACGATCAGCCCGGCCGCGTGCCACGTGGTCCCGGCCGTGAGCCGGTCCCGCTCCAGCAGCAGTACGTCGCGGACGCCCATCTTCGCCAGGTGGTACGCGACGGAGGTGCCGATGACGCCGCCGCCCACGACCACGACGCGGGCCCGTTCGGGGAGGTCCATGCGGAGCACTGTAGTTCGCCCGGAGCGAGGCGCCCGGCAACCGCCGCCGCGGCGCTCGTCCGATCGGCCACCTGGCCGTAACGACCGGTGGCTGCCGCCGCGCCGGGGGTGATCCGGGAACATATCCGCCGAGAATGGCAAAAGTCCGCGCACGGGCGACCCGGCGAGGTAGCCTCGTTGGCGCTGCCGCTGTTGATATGTCCACAGTGGACCGAATCGCGCCGGATCCCCCGGGATCCGGCATGAGGCGGGACACACCTGCATTCATTCATGTCGGTCGGGAACACATCCGAGGCCGGCGGCGTTCGTTACACAACCAAGTCACCAAGAGAGGGTGAACGCCATGGCCATCAGCACCGACTACGACGCGCCACGCCACCCGGTCAGCAGCGACCTCGCCGAGGACAGCCTCGAGGAGCTCACCGCACGCCGGGCCGCGGGCCAGTCGTCATCGGTCGACGTCGACGACAGCGAGACGGGCTTCGAGCTACCGGGCGCGGAGCTGCCCGACGAAGAACTGACCGTCCCGGTCGTCCCGATGCGCGGCGATGAGTTCCGCTGCTCCAGCTGCTTCCTCGTGCACCACCGCAGCCAGCTGGCCAGGGAGCGCAACGGCGCGCCGATCTGCACCGAATGTGACTAGCCGCGGATCTTGACCCTGGTCAGGTCCTCGGCAACGACAACCTCGCCGTCGAAGACCGCTTCCGCCTCCCGCCGGAAGCGCGACGGGTCGTCGTAGCGCTGCGAGAAGTGGGTGAGCACGAGCGTGCCCACCCCGCATTCCGCGGCCACCCGCGCCGCCTGCCCGGCGGTCAGGTGCCCGTGCGCGACGGCCGGTCCCTCGTCCTCGGCCAGGTAGGTGGACTCGATCACCAGCACGTCGGCTCCGTCGGCCAGCCGCCCGACGCCGTCGCAGAGCCGCGTGTCCATCACGAATGCGAATTTCTGCCCCCTGCGGGGCTCGCTCACGTCCTCCAGCCGTACCCCCTTCAGCTCCCCGGCGCGCTGCAGCGCGGCGATGTCGGGGCCGGCGATGCCGTGCTCGCGCAGCCGGTCCGGCAGCATGCGCCGGCCGTCGCGTTCGACGAGCCGATAGCCGTACGTCTCCAGTCCGTGGTCGAGCCGGTGCGCCTCGAGCCGGAACTTCGGGGTCTGCGCGATCGTGCCATCCGCTTCGACGGGGTTCTTGGTGATGCTCGCGCGGTCGTGGAAGGGCGCCGCGTGGCGGAGGCGGTCGAAGTACTCCTCGCCGCCGGCCGGGAAGTAGGCCTGCACGTCGTGCGGCGAGGCGTCCAGGGAGATCCGCTGGATCACGCCCGGCAGGCCCAGGCAGTGGTCGCCGTGGAAGTGCGTGACGCAGATCCGGGTGACGTCGCTGGACGCGACCCCGGCGTGGACCATCTGCCGCTGCGTGCCCTCGCCCGGGTCGAACAGGATGCCCTCGCCGTCCCACGACAGGAAGTACCCGTTGTGGTTGCGCGACCGGGTCGGCACCTGGCTGGCGGTGCCCAGCACGACGAGCTCTCGAGACGACACCCCGGCGACTGTAGCGGCGGGCTCCTCGACGCGCACCGCGGATTCCATCGCCGCCCGGGCGGCGATGGAACCCACGGGCGCGATCAGCAGGAGTTGAGCATGCCCTGCAGCGCGGACTTCTCCGACGACTGCAGTTTCAGGCCCCAGGCGTACTTCACGGTGATCCACATCTTCGCGTAGGTGCACCGGTACGAGGCCAGGGGCGGCTGCCAGGTCGACGGGTCCTGGTCGCCCTTGGCCTGGTTGACGTTGTCGGTGACCGCGATGAGCTGCGGGTGGGTCAGGTCGTTGGCGAAGCTCTGCCGCTTCGACGTCGTCCACGAGCTCGCCCCCGAGCGCCACGCCTCGGCCAGCGGCACCACGTGGTCGATGTCCACGTCGGAGGCGGCCGTCCAGGTGGCCCCGTCGTACGGGCTGTACCACCGGCCCGACGTGGCCGAGCAGGAGCTGTTGGTGACCACGGACGTGCCGTCGCGCTTGAGCACGGTCTCGCGCGTGTCGCACGAGCCGCTGATGGTGATCCAGTGGGGGAACAGGCTGCGGGAGTAGCCGCTCATCGACCCCTCCGCCGCCACCGTCAGCGCGTCGAGCTGCGACTGCGCGGTGGCCTTCGACGGGATCCCGGGCGGCGTCGCCCCGGCGGACGCCGGCCAGGCCACGGTGACGCCGGCCCCGGCGACCACCATCGCGGCGACCAGCCGCCCGACCCGAACCATCGACATGCGTGTCTCCTTCCGATCCGTTGGGAGCACGCTGTCGTTCGGTCGTGAACGATATGGGACGGTGGCGTTACGGCTGATCGAAGCCTATGAATTAATATGGCGGCGCACGCCAAGCGGCCGGCGGCCCCGCCCGTACTGTCGGGCGAGGCCGCCGGCCGGAAGCCGTAACCGTGGTGTCAGGAGAGCACGCGCAGCTGGACGGTGGTGGCCATGCTGCCCAGCTGGGTCAGGATCTCCTGCGGGTAGTTGATCGCGATGTCGGTCAGCAGGTAGCCGTACTCACCGCGGGTGGCCAGGATCTGGCCCTCCACGTTGACCTTGTGGCTGGCGAGGACGCTGTTGACGTCGGCGAGCACGCCCGGCACGTTGTGGTGCAGCAGCGCGATGCGGTGCGTGTCCGGGGCCTGCAGCAGGTTGAGCGAGGGCAGGTTGACGCTGAGCGTCGTGGAGCCCTCCGAGACGTACTTGTGCAGCTTCTCGGCGACGAACGAGCCGATGTCGGACTGCGCCTCCTCGGTCGACCCGCCGATGTGCGGGGTGAGGATCACGTTGGGCAGGCCGCGCAGGGCCGACACGAACTCGTCGCCCTTCGCCTTCGGCTCCTTCGGGAACACGTCCACGGCGGCGCCGGCGAGGTGCCCGTTGTCGAGGTGCCGGCGCAGCGCGTCGTGGTCGATGACGAAGCCGCGGCTGAGGTTGAGGAAGATGCTGCGCGGACGCATCCTGGCGAACTGCTCCTCGCCGAAGAACCCGCTGTTGCCCGGGCGCCCGTCCACGTGCAGCGTGACGATGTCGGCGACCTCGAGCAGCTCGTCGAGGGAGTTGCAGCGCACGGCGTTGCCCAGCGCCAGCTTCTCCGACGTGTCGTAGAAATACACCCGCAGGCCGAGATTCTCGGCGAGGACAGACAGCTGCGTGCCGATGTTGCCGTAGCCGACGATGCCGATGGACCGGCCGCGGATCTCGTGGGAGCCCTCGGCGTCCTTGTTCCACACGCCGTTGTGCATATCGGCGTTCTTCTCGGTCAGCCGCCGGGTGAGCGCGATGATCTCGGCGATCGCGAGCTCCACCACGCTGCGGGTGTTGGAGAACGGCGCGTTGAACACGGCGATGCCGGACTCCGCCGCGCTGCGCAGGTCGATCTGGTCGGTGCCGATGCAGAACGCGCCGATGGCGCGCAGCTGCGGCGCGGAGGCCAGCGCGTTGGCGGTGACCTGGGTCTTGGACCGGATGCCCAGCAGGTGTACCCCGTCGAGCCTCGCGACCAGCTCGTCCTCGTCGAGCGCACGACCGACGGTGTCCACCTCGTATCCCTCGGAGCGCATCCGCTCGACCGCGATCGGGTGGATGTTTTCGAGGAAGAGGACCCGAACCGGGTCGGCCTGGGAAGTGTGTGGCTGCACATCCCTACCCTATGTGACCTCCGGTGTCACTGGTACGTGAGCCGCGACTCGTCCCGTCCTGTGCGATCGCGTGCCGCTGGCGCAGCCGGTCGCGGATCTCCTCGGGCGTGTATGCCCGGCGCCGCCGCTCCGCCCGTGCGACCAGCACGCCTGTGGCCGCCACGCCGACGACACCGGCCAGCCCCGCGACCTTCCACCACTTGATACGCATGAGGCCCTAGGGTAGTACCGGTGATGGTCGATCTCGACGAGGCCGTGCGGATGACACGCACCGGCGACCTGTGGGTGTTCCGCGGCCGCACGACCGCCGACCGCGCCATCCAGACCCTGACCAACAGCCCGGTCAACCACGTCGGCATGGCCGTCGTCCTCGACGACATGCCGCCCCTCATGTGGCACGCCGAGCTCGGACGGTCGCTGCCGGACATGTGGACGGGCACCCACCAGCGCGGCGTCCAGCTGCACGACCTGCGCGACGCGGTGCTGGTCTGGGGCGGCCGCTACGGCCAGCGCGCCTGGCTGCGGCAGCTGTTCCCGGAGGCCGGCGCGGCGATGGAGGACGCGGTCCTGCGCACGATCGCCCGTCTGGACGGCACCCCGTTCCCGTCCACCGCCCGGCTGGCCGGCCGCTGGTTCAGCGGCCGGGTTCGAGGCCGCCAGCCACGCCTGCGCGAGCCGGCCGCCGGCACCCTGGAGACGGCCTACTGTGCGGAGGTGGTCGCCGTGACCTATGAGGACATGGGCCTGCTTGCCAAGGGCAAGCGGGCGAACTGGTACGATCCGGGCAAGTTCTGGAGCGGCGACGACCTGCGGCTGCTCGGCGGGGCCACCCTCGGCGAGGAGATCGCCGTGTCGCTGCCCGCCACATGAGCCGGCCCGGGCTGGTGTGCCGATCTTGATGTGTCGTTGAGCAACTCTGGCCGTTCGGACATGCGCAGTCCGCGAACGGGCCGGGGTAGCTTTCTCGCGTGACCGAGAAGCCCCGCGAGCCCCTCGACCACCTGGATCCGCCGGCGCCCGATCCCGAAGCCACGCAGCCCCTGCCGCCCCCGCCGCCGCGGCAACACCCGGTCCACCGCCCGCCCGTGGCCCTCATCGCGTTCCTCGCGGCCGGGGTCGTCATCGCCGGGGCCGTGCTCGCGATCCTCCTCGGGCGGATCGGCCCGGACCCGGCCCCCGCGTCCGGGTCGCCGCCGCGGCGGTTCCTCTCGCCGCAGGCGCTGGTGGACTATCTCGACCGGCGCGGCCTGGGGTGCGACGGCTTCCAGGCGGTCGACGACGCGCGCAACGCCGTGGGCCGGGGTCGCTGCGTCGCCGCCGGGCAACCGGTCGCCGTCGGGGTGTACGAGGGGCACAGCGATGTCGAGGCCCAGTGGGTCGCCATGGCCGGCAGCCGCGAACCGCTGTTCATGGCCCTGGGCGAGAACTGGGCCGTGGACGGCCCGGCCGGCTGGACCAGGCGCGTCGCCGAGGTCATGAACGTTCAGTACCGGGCGCAACCCTAGGATGGCACGAGTGCTCGATCGGTTCCTTCGCGCCTGGCTCGGAAGCTGGCCGTCCCCGGGAGGCCTCGTCGTCGTCGGCAGCCCGCTGCGGGAGAAGCCGCGGTGGGACGGCGGTGAGCAGCGGGCGCTCGGCGTGACCGACGCGGCCGGCAACGGCGTGCTGTCCGTGCCGCCCGCCGCCCGCGACGCGGTCGCCCGGCTTGTCGCCGGGACCGCCCCGGGCGAGCTGGAGGCGGCGCTCGGTGCGGCGCTGCCCGCCCTCGTCGGCCGGCCCGAGCAGCACTGCTTCACGGGCGTGTTCCGCTGGAGCGAGGCGCCGGCGGACCTGCCGGACGCGGGGGAGTGGGAGCCGGCGGACCGCTCCGGCCTGCCCGACTGGCTGCGGCCGTTCCCCGGCGAGGTGCTCGTCGCGCGGGAGCCGGGCACGGGGGAGTACCTGGCCGGAGTCGGACTCAAGCCGCACGACGCGACCGGGATCGAGATCTCCGTCGGCACCGAGGAGCGCGCCCGCGGGCAGGGGCTGGCCCGGCGGCTGGTGGCCCGGGCGGCCCGGCGGATCGTGGGCGCCGGTGCGGTACCGATATATCTGCACGACCCGGCGAACACCGCGAGCGCCCACGTGGCGGTCGCGTCCGGCTTCCCCGATCCCGGCTGGAAGGTGCACGCCCTCGCGGAGAACGCGTGACGGCCGGGCGGGGCCGGGTCTACATTTCCGCACCGTCCGGCCGATAGGCAGGCGTGGACAGCACCCGCCCCGTGCACATCGGCCGCCAGGCGATCTACGACGCCCGGGGCCAGGTCGCGGCGTATGAGCTACTGTTCCGCGACGGCCCCGGCGCGAACCACGCGACCGTGCGCGACAGCGCCGCGACCAGCCGGGTCATCGTCGAGGCGTTCACCGCGTTCGGCATCGAGGAGCTCGTCGGCGACAAGCCGTGCTTCGTCAACCTCACCCGCGAGTTTCTCGTCGGCGGGCTTCCGCTGCCGTTCCCGCCCGGCCGGGTCGGCCTCGAGCTGATGCCCGGCATGCGCGTCGACGACGAGCTCGTCGCCGCCGCGGCCGCGCTCACCGAGCAGGGCCACCGGCTCGCGATCGACGGCTTCACCGGCGACCCGGCCACCTCCCGGCTGCTGCCGCACGTGCACTACGTCAAGGTCGACATGCTCACCGGTGACCGGCACACGATCGCCCGCCTCGTCGACCAGTGCCGGCGCATCCCGCGCATCCGGCTGGTCGCCCAGCGGGTCGAGTCCTGCGAGCTGCTCGAGCTCGCCAACCGGCTGCGCTTCGAGCTCTTCCAGGGCCACGTGCTCAGCCGGCCGCACCTCATCACCACGCACGCGCTCAATCCCACCCGCCTGGCCCGCATGCGGCTGCTGGCCGAGCTGGCCGCCGACGACGTCGACCTGGACCTCGCCGTGGCCGGCATCGAGCGCGACCCGGCCCTCGCGGTGCGCATCCTGCGCGGGGTCAACGCCGCCGCGAACGGCCTCAAGCAGCCCGTCTCGTCGATCGTGCAGGCGGTCGTACTGCTGGGCATCCCCCAGGTGCGGCAGTGGGCGACGCTCATGATGGTGGCGGACCTCGCCGACGGCGACGAGTCGCTGCTCACCGATGTCGTCGTGCGCGCCCGCATGTGCCAGACCGTGGCCGAGCGGCGCGGCTCGGCCGACGGCGCGACCGCGTTCACCGTCGGGCTGCTGTCGGGGATCGGCGACCTGCTCGGCGCCCCGGCCACCGCCCTCACCGACCAGCTGCCGCTCACCGCCGACGTCGCCGAGGCGGTCACGCACGGCCGCGGCGACCTCGGCGCCGTGCTCCGCGACGTGCGCGGTTACCAGCACGGCGGCGCCGGCGACCTCGGCGAGGACCTGCTCGCCGCGCTGCGCTGGACCAACGCCTCGCTCACCGCGCCCGAGCCCGCGGCTCGGTGAGGATGCCGCCGTCCCCGTAGACCGCGTGTCCCCGGCCGGCCCTGACCGGCGCGGGCTGGATCAGCGTGCCCGCAGCTCTCGCCGGCTGACCGCCAGGTAGACGCGGTGGTCGCGGTGGTCGATGCGCTCGACCGTGTTCACGTCCACCCTGAGCAGGGCGCCGTCGTCGCCGGCGACCAGCACCTGCCGGCCGTTGTACGTCCTGCGGTCGATCGCGCCGATCTCGCCGTCGGTCGCCTCGACGGTATAGCCGACGAGCACCATGTCCTCCTAATACCCGTCTGGGTATGGTTCCTCCCGTACCTTCCGGTCGGCTGGAGCATCATGCCAGATGCCGCGCTCAGCAGCAGCGTGTGCCCGGCGCCGAAGGCGGTCACGAGCGGCCCGCCGATCGCCGTGCCGAGCGGCACCGCGATCACCGTGACGGAGCCGAACGCGGCCAGCACCCGGGGCAGCCTGTCGGGCGGGGTGGTGCGCTGGAACAGCGCCATCACCGTGGACAGGTACGGCGCCCAGCACAGGCCCGCGACCGAGAACGCCGGCAGCGACACGGCGGCCGGGGCGCCCAGCCCGAGCGGGAGCATCGCGGCGCCGAACGCGACCACGATGCCGGCCATCGCCGGCCACAGGGGCAGGCGACACAGGAACGCGCTACCCAGGCCGCCGGCCACGGCGCCGACGCCGAACGCGGTGTAGTACACGCCGAGGAAGGTGGCCGGGGCGTGCAGCTCGTCGGCGACGTGGATCGCCGTACCGCGGAGACAAGAAACATCGCGGTGAGCGCAATTCGCGGCCGTGGGCTATCTTGCCTGCCATGCGTGGGTGGCCCATCGGGCTGACATTGTGGCTTCTCTTCGTGGCCGCCCTGGAGGCGGCCGGCGCCATCGCGGTCTGGTGGTTCTTCGTCCGCACCGAGCACGGCCAGCTGCTGGACTATGTCGCGATCACCGGCAACAGCATCGGCCGGGCCCACGTCGAGACCCTGGTGCGCGACATCCTCAACGGCATCTCCGCGGTGTCGCTGACCGCCGCAACGATCACGATCGGCTTCATCGCCCTGGCTCGCCGCCGGGTCGCGCTGGCCGCCGGCGCGGTTCTGCTCATCGGCGGCGCGAACGTAACCACCCAGGCGCTCAAGGCCCTCATCTACCGCCCCGAGCTGGGCGTCGACGCGGAGCGCGTCGCGGCCGGCAACAGCCTGCCGAGCGGCCACACCACCATCGCCGCCTCGGTGGCCGTGGCCCTGGTCCTGGTGGTACCCGCGAAGGCCCGCGGCCCGGCCGCACTCCTCGGCGCCGTCTTCGCCACCCTGGCCGGCGTGGCTACCCTCTCCGCGGGCTGGCACCGGCCCAGCGACGCCGTGGCCGCCCTGCTCGTCGTCGGCGTCTGGGCCGCGGCCGCCGGCCTCTTCATCGTGATTGCCCAGCGCCGCCACGGCGGCGTGAGCTACGGCCCGCCGAGCACCTACACCACCGTCTTCCTGACCGTGGTCGCGCTGGGCCTGCTGGCCGGCGCCGCCATCTGCATGCACCTCACCGACGACGTCATCACGCGCTCCGTCCACAACCTGAGCCGCGGCCGCCTCTTCGTCGCGTACGCGGGCGGCGCCCTCGGCATAGCCGGCATCACCGCCTCGGTGGTGGCCGCGGTCCTGTCGACGGTCCACCGGGTCGTACCTCGCCTGGTCCCGCCCGGCGACGCCGAATCCGATGCGGACGACGACGAGCCGACCACGCAGGTGATCCTCCCGGCCTGAGCGCTGGTGCCGGATCCGTCGAGTGTGGGTTGGGACGTTTGACGCGGTGCGGGGGCGGATAACGGACTCGTATGGCGAAGACGGATCTCACCGGAGTGCCACGGGTCGACGAGGCCATCGATCTTGCCACCATCCGGGACGAGGCGGAGCAGATCGCGGTGCCGGCGTTCGACTACATCGCGCAGCCGATCGAGGCGGTCGTCGACGGGGTCACCGGGCACACGCACGAGAAGGATCGCGACTCCGGGAACACCCAGGTCGACGAGGAGTTCTGAGCCGCGCCCACGGGCAGGACCACGGTCGCGCGGTCAGCGGCTGATGCGGGGTGCTGCCCGGCCGCAGCGCTGATTGCCTCGCCGGCGATCATGGCGTCGCGGCGGCCAGCGAGCGGTTCGGCGCGGGCCGCCTCGGTCGGCCGGGGGTCACGGGCTCGGTGCCGGATGCGGGAGCGGATGGGCGCCCTGTGGCCGCAGGCCGTCGAAGATGATCGCCAGATAGCGGCGCCACAGGTCGGGCGGGGCGCCCGGAGCGTAGCCGGCGACATAGTTCGGCGCGCACATGAGCAGGAAGAGGTCCGTGCCCGTGATGTCGTCGCGGACGGCGCCGTGGTCGCGGGCGCGGTCGACCAGCGCGTCGATGGTCGCCCGCAGTCGCTCCTGGACCTGCGACACCTCCGTGTTGCCGGAGCTCGCACCGTGCAGGAAGGACAGGTCGCGCTGTTGCCGCTGCTCGGCGGCCACTTCGAGGAACCCCAGCAGCGCCTGGCCCGGGTCGTCGGCCTCCAGCAGGTGGTCGCCGGTCTCGATCAGCACCTCGACGCGATCGAGCACGATCGCCGCGATCAGGTCCTCCTTCGTCGCGAAGTGGCGGAACACGGTGCCCTTGCCGATGCCGGCGCGCCGGGCGATGTCGGCGATCGACGCCTCGAGACCGCGCTCGGCGAACTCGTCGGCGGCGGCCGCGAGCAGCAGGCGACGGTTGCGCGCGGCGTCGGCGCGCAGTGGTCGGGTCACGTGCGTTAGCCTACCAAGTTGACCGCCCGGTCCGCTTTCGATAACATGACCGCATGGTCCGTTTAGGCATGCGAGCAGTGGTGGCCCATCGATACGGCCCGCCGGAGGAATACGAGATAGCCGAGGTCTCGGTGCCCGAGCCCGGACCCGGGCAGATCCAGGTGCGCGTCGCCGCCGTGTCGATCAATCCCCTCGACGTCCGGCTGCCCGCCGGTGACCTCCGCGGGGCCGTCGACCTGCCGTTCCCGCATGTGCCGGGCAACGACTTCGCGGGCACGGTGAGCGCGGTCGGGGAGGGCGTCACCGGATACGCGGTGGGGGATGAGATCTTCGGTTTCGCCGCACCCCGCGCGATTGGCCACATGGGCAGTTCGTCGGTGAGCACCGGCGCACTCGCGGAATACGCGGTGTTCGAGGCCGACACGCCGTTCCTCGCGCAACGGCCGGACGCGCTCGACGCCGAGCAGGCGGCGGCCCTGCCCACCGTGGGGCTCGCGGTCCGATCGATCATGGCGTCCGCCGACATCAAGCCGGAAGCCAGAGTTCTGGTCGTCGGCGCCACAGGAGGAGTTGGCACCGCGCTGCTGCCCGTCCTCGCCAGCGCCGGCGCACACGTCGTGGCGACCGCGCACGAGGCCGACGCCGACCTGGTGCGCTCGCTGGGCGCCGCCGAGGTCGCCGGATACGACGACTATCCCGGCGGCAACGACCTGGCGCTCAACCTGGTGCTGCCCAGCGACCGGCTCGAGCGGCTGGTCGCGGCGGTGCGGCCGGGTGGGCAGCTGCTGACGATCACGTTCCCGCCGCCGGCGCCCCACGACGAGGTCGACGTGCGGCTGGTGCTCGACATGGAGGGGCGGTTCGGCGGCATGGCCGAGGTCGCCGCGGACGCGGTCGCGGGGAAGCTCCAGGCCCGGATCGCCGCGCGATACGAGTTCGACGACGCCGTGCGGGCGCTGTCCGACTTCGCCACGCGGCACAAGACCGGGAAGCTGGTGGTGCGGGTGCGCTCCCGGCCGTGAAAACCGCCGCGGACGTCCTCGCCGGCCCAGTCGTCGCCGGAGCGGCCGCTGATCGTGAGCCTGACGTGTGACCGCTTAACGAAGGTCGACCGACTTCCAGGCCGTGGGGTTGGCGGGGCGGTCGGCCCACCAGACGACGCCGGCTCGGGCGGTGGTCACGCCGATGTCGGTGCCGAGCGGGTGGATGGTGCCGGCGTCGACGTCGTAGGCGACCAGGCGCACCGTCGCGCCCTGGGCCTCGGTGAAGATCTCGTAGCGCCCGGCGAGCGCGTTGTCGATGGTGACGGCGGTCAGCTCGCCGGGGACGCGGCGGCGGGCGGTGCCATCTGGGCGGAGCACGTCGTAGATGTGCCGGTCGCCGAGCTGGACCATGGAGCGGCACCACACCGGGGTGCAGGCGATGGACTCGGCGGCGGCGCGGGTGATGGTGCGCCGCTCGCGGGTCTGCGGGTTCGCGAGCACGAGCGGCGCCTGGTCGTCGACGCTGAGCAGCCACGGCCAGCCGGTGTGCCGGAACCGGCCTTCGAACGAGGCCGTGGTGACCGGGCCGCCGGTGATCGCGATGCTGCGCAGCTCGGTGCGGACCCCGTCGTCGGGCGGGGCGGCGACCCAGTGGAGGCGGCCGTCGGCGACGACGAGGTCGTATTCGGAGTCGAAGAACACCGCGGCTCCGGTGTCGGCGGTGAGGGACGCCGGTGGGGAGGAGCCGTCCAGCGGTGCGCGCCACATACGAGTCTCGTAGGTGCCGTCCGGGTCGGCGGCCGACTCGGCCCAGTAGAGCGCGCCGTCCGCCGCGGTCAAGCCGAGGAACTGCGCGAACCGGTCCCTGGGCAGGCGGCGCAGTTCGCGGTCGCCGCCGCGGTCGCGCAGGACGAGCCGGTCCGCCGAGCCGTCCGGCGTGGGTGCGGTGCCGATGGAGGCGGCCGCGGAGGCGTAGAACAGCGGCGTGTATTCCGCGCCGTCGGACAGCCGCGCGGAGAACACCACGGGCGCGGGCGCGGAGGCGAGGGCGGCGGCGGCCGGCGTCGCCGAGGGCGGCGGAGTGCTGGGCCCCGACTCGACCGCGGCCACCAGCCAACCGCCGGCGGCGAGCGCGACGGCTAGGGCGATCAACGGCCGGGCCTTCCTCACCGGGGCAACCTAGCCGGAGTTGAACACCATTTCCAACTCTGCCGCGCCGCAGCGGCGGGTTTGAGGGACCCGCTCGACCGGCCGGCCCGCCGGGGCCCGCGTCAGGTCCTGGTCAGCGACGGCGGTGAAGAGGCACGCCAGCGAGACCAGGGCCATCCCGATGGCCGAGGAGACCGCGGTGAGTAGACAGCGCGGGCCCGTTCGTCGCCGGGCCGGTTCGGCGTCCGGCGCAGGCTCACCACAGCGTGCCCCCTCGCGGTCGGCCCGCTCGACGAGTCGCGAGAAGAGCTCCCCGGACGTCCCGCGCTCGCCGATCGCGCTCTTGCCGTTGGCGTGGCAATCCGAGTCCTGCGCTTCAGACTGGCAGCGGCCCGGTGCCGATCCCCTTCAGCGACCCGCGGACCGGATGGGTGCTGGCCACGACGGCGTAGCAGATGCTGACGTGCTCGCCGGCCACCCACTCGGTCTCGTCGTTCAGGTAGGTGAACTCCACCTCCACGTCGCCGCGTCGGCGCAGCGCCGCCTCGGACAGGCCGAACAGCGCGGCGACGGCCTCTACGCAGCGGGGGAAGACGTAGTCCTGCTGGGCCGCCCAGCTCGGGTACGGGCCTGGTGGCAGCTCGATGGCGCCGGCGAACTCGGCGTCGTGCGGGGTTGCGCAGTCGATGCGACGCTGGCCGTGGATGTCTTTGTAGAAACCTCGTGCGTCCGTCACGACGCCGTTGAGTTTCGCGCACCGCCGGATGACGGGCGAGGTGCCGGCAGCCAGGGCGCCCTTCAGGCTGCCGGTGCGCTCCACCGCCGGGGTGTATGCATTGGTCGACCCGCCCTCGACGAGCCCGCACACGTATGTCCGGGCACCGCCCGCCCACGCCGCGGTGGAGGGCCGGCCGATGTGGACGAACAGCCAGCCGGTGTGCCAGTCCGCGCTGGTGTACTCGCTGGCGGCCTTGCCGCAGTCGGCGTACGCGGCCTGCATCGCCTTGTCGCCCCACCCGGGCGGCGAGATGTCGTCCGGGAACCGGCCGGTCTTGACCACCTCGAGTTTGTGCGGCGTGGCGCAGTCCACCGCGATCGCCACCGGGTCGCCCTTGTCCGCGTACACCACGTTGCCGCTCGCGGTGAGGCACGACCCGGCCGCGGGCACCGGCTCGGACGGTGCCGGCTGGGCTCCCCAGCCGTTGGTGAGGTCACCATCGGTACCGCTGGGTGTCGAACATCCAGCGAGCAGCGCCGCAACGGCGGCGAGCAGAGCGATGCGGCGCACGAGCGCACTGTAGAACAACGTCCGGCGCCGCGTTGTCCCTCGATATGCTGCCGGCATGCTGACCCTGGAGCGGCACCGCCCGCACCGGCCCGACTGCCGCAACCTGCGCGACCCCGGTCGCCCGGCCACGGCGGGCGTCGGCGCGCTGCGCGAGCGGGCGTCGGCGCGCTCCGACTCGCCGCACCGGCTCACCGCCGAGGGCCTCGCGGCGTCGCGCGCCTACGGGGTGCGCCGGGCGATCGACCCGCGCGGCGCCGACGAGCGCTTCGGCGGCGCCGGGCCGTATCCGCGCGCGCACGGCCTGACCGACGCCCAGCCGCACGCCCTGCGCACCCGGCCGCGCGCCTGATGCGGGCGGTCGTCTTCGACTTCTTCGGCACGCTGACCGACCCGGGCGTCGAGGCGGGCCGCCAGGGCGCGGCCTCCGTCACCGCCGCCGCGCTCGGCGTGCCCGCGGAGCAGTTCTGGCGGGCGATGCGTGAGACGTTCACCGATCGCATCACCGGCGTGTACGGCGACACCCGCGGCATGCTGCGCGCGATCGCCGAGCGCTGCGGGGCCGAGCCGACCGCCGCGCAGCTCGACGCGGCCGTCGAGGCGCACCACGCCGGCGCGGTACCGCTGTGGCGCCCGCGCCCCGGTGTCCTGGACGTCCTCGCCGGGCTGCGCGCCGCGGGCCTGCGCCTCGGGGTGCTCAGCGACTGCGGCGCCGAGCTGTGCCAGGGCTGGCCCGGCACCGTCTACGCGCCCTACCTCGACGCCACCGTCTTCTCCTGGCAGGAGGGCACCCGCAAGCCGGACCCGCGCCTGTACGCCACCGCGGCGCGGCGCCTGGGCGTCGCCGCGGCCGAGTGCTGGTACGTCGGCGACGGCGGTAGCCGCGAGCACCAGGGCGCCCTCGCCGCGGGCATGCGACCGGTCCTCGTCACGAACGCCGGCTACCCGGGCGCCGCCCGCCACCGCGACGACCCCGACCCGTTCATCCCGCCCCGCACGATCGAGGATCTCTCCGAGCTGTACGCCATGACGGCCCCGGGCGCCGAAACGTGAGCGTTCCGTTCTTCCGCGCCGCACCTGGGCCGACCGCGAGCCCGGCTGATCGAGGCCGGTCGGTTTCCGTTCGCGGCACGTGGTGCGGCTTCCGGCCGGATCCGCTGTGGCCGTTTCGGCCTCGGTCATGGCCCGGCGGAGTTAGGTTGGTGGTCGATACACCAATTTATTCCGCGGAGCAAGGTCAACAAGGTCAATGACGCTGAAAAAGACACTGACGTGGGCCGCCGGCGTCTTCATCGTGTGGTTCGTGGCGTTCCGCCCGGACTCCGCGGCGAAGGTCGTCCAGGGTATCGGCACGATGATCGGCCAGGTCGGCACCGGGTTCGGCGATTTCTTCACCCGCGTGATCGGCTAGACATTTCATTTCCTCACGGTGGCGATTGCGGCGGATCCGGGCGCGATATGCCGGATCCGCCGGCCCGTTCGTGCGTACCGACGACGGGATGCCTGCCGAGTCGGCCCGCCGCATCGCGGACCGGGTCAAGAGCCGGATCCGTTGACGATGCGGGGCCAGGCGCCCGCGTGCCCGGCTCGCCGCGGAGGCGGTGGGCCGGGCACACGACGCTGAGCAGCGCCGGGGCTACTCGAAGCGCAGCCCGTCCGGGCGCATCAGCCGGAACAGCGGCGGCAGGCTGGCGGCGGTCACCAGCAGCACCACGCCGGCGGCGATGGCGCTGACCACGCCCACGCTCGGCCAGTCGATGCGGACGTCGACCGCGACGACGCGCAGCAGCGTGACGCCGAGCGTCAGCCCGAGCGCGGCCGCCACGACCAGGCCCAGCGCGACCGGCACGGCGGTCTGCCACAGGATCGACAGCGCTATCGTGCGCCGGCGGGTGCCGAACGCCACCAGCGCCGCGAGGGTCCGGCGCCGCTCCCGCAGCTGTTCCAGGGTGCCGACCAGCAGGCTCAGGCCGACCAGGACGAGGACCACCGTCGCGCCGGCGAACAGGCCGCGGCGGATGCTCGCGAACGTGCGGTCGACGCTGTGCCACTGCAGGATGCTCACGGAGGTGGTGAGCCCGAGGCGCATGGCGGCGTTACGCAGGTGCTCCTGGGCGTCCGGGTTCGCCTGGTCGAGGCCGATGTAGCTGTAGATGTGCTGGCCGGCCCTGACCGGCGGGGCCGCGCCGGGGGTGAGCAGCAGGCCGTCGTGGTGCATCCCGTACGCGTCGCGGCGCTCGCGGGCGGTCCGCAGGTGCTGTGGCACGGTCCAGCGGTCGGCGTCGTCGCGGTAGCCGAGGATCACCGTGCGTCCCGCGGTGCCGGTTGCGTCCTGGCTGCCAGGCTGCGTGAACGAGGCCGGGTCGACCGCGAACGCGTCGCCGTCGGCGCAGTCGGGCAGGTCGGCGAGCCGGTGCAGGGTCTCGCAGTCGGCGACGACGACCTCGAACGACTTGCCGTCGAGCCCGTCCTCGCCCCTGACCCAGGTCCGCCGGTACGAATACAGGCCGGTCACGCCGGGGGTCGCGCGCAGCACGGCGTCGACGTCGGCGGTGCCGCGCGCCGCGGCCTGCGGCGAGATCGTCAGGGTCGTCACCGCCTGGGCCCAGTTGACGTCCTGCTTACTCTCCGTCGTGCTCCTGGCCTCGGCCGCGGCGAAGAGCATCTGCAGGGCGATCGTGCCGGCCGCGGCGACCGCGATGGCGTTCACGGCCCGCAGCGCGCTGTCGGAGGACAGCTGCAGCCGGCGCACCGCGATCTGCCACGACACCGTGCCGCCGGCCCCGAGGTGGGCGACGAGCCGGTCGAACAGCCACGGCAGCAGGGTGGCGACGCCGAGCAGCAGCAGGGCGACGCCGCCCGCGGCCTGCCAGACGTTGAGGCGGATCGCCTCGCCGCCGAAGAGCGGGACGAGCAGGCCCAGGCCGGCCAGCGGCAGCAGGATCCGCCACCAGATCCGCCGCCGGGTGCGCGAGACGGCCCTGCGTACCACCCCGAGCGGCTCGACGACGACCCGGCGCAGGGCCAGCAGCGTCATGGCCAGCGCGGCCAGCGGCACGGCGACGACGATCAGCGCGGCCAGGACGGGCGAGGGGCGTATATCCGAGGCGAACACGCTGGTCCCGGACAGCTCGAGCCGCTCCGCGAACTGCCGGCCGACGAGGAAGAACCCGACGCCGAGCAGCACCCCGAGCGCGGCGCTGACGACCGCCTCGCCGGAGGCGACGCGGCGGGTCATCCACGTGTCGGCGCCGACGAGCCGGACCGCGGCGAGCCGCCGGTCGCGCTGCTCGCCGCCGAAGCGGGTGGCCGCCGCGACGAACATGGCCACCGGCATCAGCAGCGCCACGAAGATGACGATGACGAGCAGCAGCAGGACGGGGGAGAGCGGATCGTTCGTGCTGTGCGAGCCATACCAGGCCACCCGCATCACGCCGTTCTGGCCGTAGGCGAGGTCGCCGCGAGTGCCGTAGAAATACAGCTCGCCGGGGCCCGAGAGGCCCTCCTTGGCGATGGTGCCGGCGATCGGCTGCGGGAACCGCTGGCGCAGCAGCGCACCCTCGGGCGCGGCGAGCAGGTCCCGCAGCGCCGGCGAGACCACGATCGTGCCGTCCGGCGGCAGCGCGGAAACCCCCGGCGGCAGCACCGGGTGCGAGCCCTCGGCGCGCAGGAACCGGCCGGTGACCATGCGGTCGCGATAGAGGCTGGTGATCGGCAGCGACAGGACGGTCGCGTCGCTCTTCGGCCGTGGGTCGCTGAAGTGCAGGTCGTCGCGGGCGTCGCCACGGGTGTGCCGGCCGTCGAGGATGCCGGGGACGGACACCGCGAGGAGCAGCACCGCCACGCCGAGTCCGACGCCGAGCGCGGTTAGCCCGGTGCGCAGCAGCCCCTCCCGGCCGCCGCTGAGCGCCAGCCGGGCGCCGAGGCCGATCTCGGCGAGCCAGCGCCGCAGGACGCCGGTGCGCCCGTGCGGCCGCGGCGGCCCGGCTGTGGGGTCGGCTGGGGGGCCGGTGTCCGCCGTCGCGGAGCCGGCCGGGAGCGCGGTCATCGGGCGCGCTCCAGGTCCAGCGCACGGCCGTCGCGGACCACGACCTCGCGGTCGGAGTAGGCGGCGACCCGCGGCTCGTGCGTGACCAGGACGACGGCGGCGCCGCTGTCGCGGGCCGCGGCGGTGAACAGCCGCATGACGCGCTCGCCGTTGATTGAGTCGAGCGCCCCCGTCGGCTCGTCGGCGAACACCACCCGCGCCCCGGTCGCCAGCGCCCGGGCGACCGCGACCCGCTGGCCCTGGCCGCCGGAGACCTCACCGGGCCGCTTGCCTGCCACGTCGTCGATCTCCAGCCGGGTCAGCCACTCGGCGGCGCGCCGCTCGGCGTCGCGGCGGCGCACGCCGTCCAGCCGCAGCGGCAGCGCGACGTTCTCCAAGCACGTCAGCTCGGGCACCAGCTGCCCGAACTGGAACACGAACCCGAACTCGCCGCGGCGCAGCGCGCTGCGCCGCACGTCGGAGAGGGCGGACAGCTCCTGGTCGCGATACACCACCCGGCCCGAGTCCGGCGTGACGATCCCGGCCAGGCAGTGCAGCAGCGTGGACTTGCCCGAGCCCGAGGGCCCCATCACGGCCACGACCTCGCCGGCCGCGACCGACATCGACGCGCCGGCCAGCGCCGGCGTCGCCCCGAACGACTTGTGCAGATTCTCGGCAGACAACAACGCGGTCATCGGCGCACCAGCCCGGCGAGCTCGTCGAGGCGGGCCGCGGTGAGCTCCAGCCAGCGCAGGTCGGCCTCCAGGTGGAACAGCGCGTGGTCGCAGATGAGCTGGTCGGACAGGTCACCGCCGAGCTTGCGGCGGGTCAGCTCGCGCATCATGCGCAGGTGCTCGGCGCGCTGGATGTCCAGCACCTCGGCGGCCGGGCGGCCGGTGGACAGGGCGAGCACGACCTTCATGTAGAGGGTGCTCTGCAGGTAGGGCTCGGGCTTCTCCGGCTGTGTGAGCCAGCGCTCGACGTCGGCGACCCCCGCGTCGGTGATCGCATAGCGCTTGCGGTCGGGCCCCCCGCCCGGCTCGACGCCGTCGACGGTGACCAGGCCGTGCTTGAGCAGGCGGGACAGGGTCGCGTAGACCTGCCCGTAGGCGAGCGGACGATCGGTGCCGAAGCGCTCGTCATAGGCGCGCTTCAGGTCATAGCCGTGGCGCGGTTGGGCCTCGAGCAGCCCCAGGAACGCTTGACCGATGGACATGCCGGTCACTCTACACGGCAGGTATACATGCTGTGTATACCTGTCGTGTAGAGGGCGTGAGCAGCCGTCCTCAATACCAAATGGACTCCTGCAGTTGTAGGAGTTTTTGTGCCAAACAGTGGCGCATTGTGTGGGCTGGATCACATTGGTGGCTTTTGGCCCTTTTCCGGTGGCTTGTCGGCCGCTAGGTTCCTCGGAACGCGCCGCAATCACCCGGTAATCACCCGATTTCTGCGTATGGCGCGTGTCCCTGACCCCGACCGACGAGGAGAGCTGTGCGCCTGCCCGCATTTTTGCTTTCACGCAAAGCCCGCCTTGCCGCCGTCGCCGCGATCGTGGCGGTTCCCGCGGTGACCCTGCCGATCGTGTTCTCCGGCCGCGAGGGCGCCCTGCCCGTTGCCGGCGGCGCCGACAGCGCGTACGCGTTCCCGGCCACCCCCGACCAGATCCCGGACACCCCCGTGCGGGTCAACCAGGTCGGCTACCTGCCGGACGGTCCGAAGCGCGCCACCGTGATCTCGGATTCGACCAAGCCCCTGCCATGGCAGCTCAAGGACAAGGCCGGCAAGGTCGTCGCGTCCGGAGAGTCGGAGCCGAGGGGCATGGACGCCAGCTCGGGCCAGAACACGCACGTGGTCGACTTCAGCGAGTACCGCGGGACCGGACACACGTACACCCTGGAGGCCGACGGCAAGGCCAGCGTGCCCTTCGACCTGGACCCGAAGGCGTACAAACAGCTGAGCGTCGACTCGCTCTCGTTCTTCTACCCGCAGCGCAGCGGGATCGAGATCTCCGACAAGATCGCCCCGGGCTACGGCCGTGCGGCCGGCCACACCGCTGACACCCACAACGGCGGCGACACCAAGGTCCCGTGCCAGCCGGGCGTGTGCGACTACACCCTCGACGTGACCGGCGGCTGGTACGACGCCGGTGACCACGGCAAGTACGTCGTCAACGGCGGCATCTCCGTCGCCCAGCTCATGAGCCTCTACGAGCGCTCGCCGAAGGCCTCGAAGGCCCGCGCCCTGCGCCTGCCCGAGACCGGCGGCAAGACCCCCGACGTGCTCGCGGAGGCGCGCTGGGAGCTCGACTTCCTGACCAAGATGCAGGTCCCGGCCGGGCAGCCGCTGGCCGGCATGGCCCATCACAAGATCCACGACGACGCCTGGACCGGGCTGCCGACCGACCCGGCGGCCGACACCCAGCAGCGGGAGCTGCACGCCCCGTCGACGGCGGCCACGCTCAACCTGGCCGCCGCGGCCGCGCAGGGCGCCCGGGTGTTCGAGCCGTACGACAGTGCCTACGCCGAGAAGCTGCTCAAGGTGGCGAAGACCGCGTACGCGGCGGCGCTGGAGCACCCGACGATGTACGCGCCGGACTCGGACTCCACCGGCGGTGGCGCCTACGGCGACAGTGACGTCAGCGACGAGTTCTACTGGGCCGCGGCCGAGCTGTACATCACCACCGGCGACAAGCGCTACGCCACCGACGTGACGGCCTCGCCGCTGCACAAGGCCGACGTGTTCTCCCGGGCCTTCGACTGGCAGAACACCGCGGCGCTCGGCCGGCTCGACCTCGCGACCGTGGACAACAAGCTGCCCGACCGCGACCGGGTGCGCCAGTCCGTCGTCGAGGGTGCCGACCGCTTCCTGAAGACCATGGACGAGCAGGCCTACGGCCAGCCGTACGCGCCCGAGGGCGGGTACGACTGGGCCTCCAACAGCCAGATCCTCAACAACCTGGCCGTCGTCGCCACCGCATTCGAGATCACCGGCAAGGACCGTTACCGCGACGGCGTGGTGTCCGGCATGGACTACATCCTCGGTCGCAACGCGCTGAACCAGTCCTACGTCACCGGCTACGGCGAGAAGGCGTCGAAGAACCAGCACAGCCGCTGGTACGCCCACCAGCTCGACCCGAAGTTGCCGAACCCGCCGCGCGGCACCCTCGCCGGCGGCCCGAACTCGCAGCTGCAGGACGAGGTCGCGAGCGCGGCGCTGAAGGGCTGCAAGCCGCAGCTGTGCTACATGGACGACATCCAGTCATGGTCGACGAACGAGCTGACCATCAACTGGAACGCCTCGCTGGCGTGGGTCTCGTCGTTCGTGGCGGATCAGACCTGATCCGAGGGCAGGTCTGAGTACGGGGAATGGGGCGGCCACCGGTCGCCCCATTCCGCGTCCCGGGCCGCCCTGTACAGCGGGCCCTCCCGCTTGGACACCAGCGCCGGGCCGACGGCGGTGTCGCGCCCGCACACCTGCAGGGTGACCAGGCCCTTACGGAACGCGGGATGCCGAACGACCCGGCCCCCGGCGGCGGGCTCGCGGGTCGCCGTCACGAGCTCCCGGGTGGCCGCGACGAACGCGAACTTCTCGTCCTCGTAGCCCAGGCTCGCGTCCTTGAGCCGGCGGTGCAGCGCGGAACGGTTGACCCGGGCGGCGAAGTGGCACCAGTCCTTTTCCCGCATGCCGCAGCCGGCCTGGTGCGGGCAGGGCGCGGCGATGTGCCAGCCATCGGCCAGCAGCGCATCGCGGGCGGCCAGGATCCGGCGGTACCCCGGCGGCGTCCCGGGCTCGACGAGCACCACGGCGACGGCGGCGGCCGCGCTCGCCCGCGCGACGAGGTCGCGCTGCTGCTCCTCATCCAGCTCGGTGAGCACGTAGGACGCGGTGACGAGGTCGGCCGCGGGCACGTCCTCGCCGAGCCGCCACTGCTGCCAGGCGATCTCCTGGCCCTTCGCGATCCGCGCGCCGAGCTTCAGCGCCTCCGGCACCTGGTCCAGCACCGTGGCCGCGATCGGGCCGTAGACGTCGCGGGCAGCCCACGCCGCCGCGCCGGTGCCGCCGCCGAGGTCGACGACGCTGCGCGGGGCGATCGGCGGCAGCTGCCGCAGGGCCGCCGTGACCGCGGTGTGCGTGGCCGGCATGCGGTAGGCGGCGTACGCGGTGGCGTCGACCATGTCGCGCAGCAGCGGCTCGCCCGCCGGCAGGCCGCTGCGGTAGTCGGTGATGAGCCGGCGCACCGAGTCGGCCAGGCGGGCCGGTGCGACGTCCTGCAGTACCGTGTCCAGGGCTTCCCGCAGCTCAGGCACGGCGCCACAGCCGGACGACCCTCAGATGTACAGAAGCCATGGTGTCCACCGCGTCACGCTACCCGGTAGCCGTCGAACGTGGCCTCGAGCGTCCCCTCGCCGTGGGTGAGGCCGGGCAGGGCGCGCTCCAGGGCTGTCGTCCGTGCCGCCGGGACCAGGCCGCCGACCGTGAACCGGGGCCCCTCGACCGCCGGCGGATCCGGGATCGCGGCAAACCTGGGCAGCGCGCCGAGCGTCGCGGCGAGAGCGTCGGCCGGTCCCTCGATCGCGAAGCGGCTCACCGGCTCGCACACCACCGTCCCGGCCTCGCGCAGCGCCCGTGCGAGCAGCTCCGGCACGAGCCGCTTGAAGTCACCGGCGGTGCTGATCGGCGAGACGTACCCGCACCGGGTCACGGTCACCCGCGCGTCGCCGACGTCCCAGCCGTGCCGGCCGCCGCGGGTGAACGCGTCGCGGACGTAGCGCGTGACGGCGTCCTGGAAGGCGGCGACGGTCTTGTAGACGTACATCGGGATGTGCTCGACCGGCACGGCGAGCGCGACCTCCAGCCCCTCGCCGGGCTCGACGAGCAGCTCGAGGGTGGCCTGGTGCGGGTTGCCGTCACGGCCGATGACCGCGCCCGCGCGGCCGGTGCCCGCCGGGTGCTCCCGGTGGATCGTGACGGTTTCGCCGAAGGTGACCGCGATGTCGTACTCCTCGGCGAGGGTCGACTCGATGACCTCCTTCTGCACCTCGCCGTACAGCGAAACGGAGAGTTGCCTGCTCTCGGCGTCCAGGCGCAGGTTGATGAGCGGGTCCTGCTCGGCGAGCCGGGTGAGCGCCGCGTGCAGCTCGTGGCGCTGCTCGTGCCGCACCGGCTCGACCGTGGTCTCCATCGTGGGCGGCGCGAACACGGCGGCGCTCGTCTCGTGCTCCGCGCCGATCGTGTCGCCGATCCGCAGCCCCCGCACGCCGTGCAGGCGGCCGATCTCGCCCGCGCGGACGCGGTCCCGGCGGCCGTCGTCGATGGCCGTCACCTTCGCGTCGTCGATGCGGTCGCGGACCCGGACGGTGCCGCTGAACATCCGGACATATGCCGCGTGATCGCGGTCGATCTTGAAGACGGTGCCGCGCAGCGGCCCGCCGGGGTCCCCGGCCGCCCTCGGCAGGTGCGCGGCGATGCCCGCGGTCAGCTCGGCGATGCCCGCGCCGGTGATCGCCGATCCCCGGTACGCGGGTCGTATCCGCGCCTCCGCCGTGAGCCGGCCGAGGACCCCGGCCGGGACGGGCTCGCCGGCGAGGTAGGCGGCGAGGGCCTCGTCGTCGTGCTCGGCGAGCGCCTCGCCATGGTCGCGCCACATGGCCACCGCGGCCGGGATCGGGGCGATCGCCCGGTCGGGGTCGGCGCCGGTGCGGTCGGTCTTGTTGACGAAGAGCAGCGTCGGCACCCGCAGCCGGTCGAGGGTGCGCAGCAGGACGCGGGTCTGCGCCTGGACGCCCTCGACGGCCGAGATCACCAGGACCGCCCCGTCGAGCACGCGCAGGGCACGCTCGACCTCGGCGATGAAGTCCGGGTGACCGGGCGTGTCGATGAGGTTGACGGTCAGCGCGCCGATGCCGAACGTGGCGACGGCGGTCTTGATGGTGATGCCGCGGCGGCGCTCCAGATCCAGCGTGTCGGTCTGGGTGCTGCCGGCGTCGACGCTGCCGAGGCGGTCGATGACACCGGCGTCGAACAGGAGGCGCTCGGTCAGGCTGGTCTTACCGGCGTCGACGTGCGCGACGATGCCGAGATTGAGGATGCTCAACGCGTGTCAGGTCCTTCGCGGGCGAGGTGGACTGCGGCCGGGACGTGACACGTGCTCGCATGGATCCCCCTCGTTCGCGACGACCTGCTGCTTCGAATGTACCCGGGCGGTCATCCGATTTTTTTGTCGTACCCCGTCGCTAGGCTGTCGCCGACCCCCTCAACGGAGAAAGGCCCGGCCGATGCCGCAGACGACATACCTGGAGCTGTCCGAGGACACCGGGAGCGCGCACAAGTTCTACGAGGTCACCGTCGACGGCAACCAGATGTCGGTCCGTTACGGGCGCATCGGCGACACGGGCCAGACGAAGACGACGAGCTATGCCGACGAGGCGAAGGCGCTGGCCGACGCCGCGAAGAAGATCGGCGAGAAGGTGCGCAAGGGTTACGCGCCGGCCGTTGTGGGGCAGCGCGCGCCCCGCTCGGTGACCCGGCGCCAGATCGTCAGCCAGCGCTCGACGGCAAAGACGGCACCGGTGCTGTGGAAATACCGTTCGGGAGCCCCCGCGTTCGGCATCTTCATCGACGACGACGGGTGCATGGTCGGCAACGAGAGCGGCACGATCACGGTCCTGCGCCACGACGCCACGGTCGAGCGGCAGTTCCAGCTTCCCGACGGCGTCAAGTGCATCGTCGCCGACGACGCCTGGATCTACGCCGGCTGCGACGACGGCAACGTCTACGACCTGTCCGGCAAGGTGCCGCGGCTGGCCTACGCGATCGCGCCCGACATCGACATCTACTGGTTGGACATCCACGACGGCATCCTCGGCGTCTCCGACGCCCATGGCGGCGTGTGCAGCATCGACCACGAGGACGAGTTCCTGTGGCGGCGCCAGGGCCGCGGCAGCTCCGGCTGGATGGTCCGCTGCGACGCCACCGCCGTGCATCACGGCCACAGCAGGGGCGTGACCAGCTACGACTGGCGCACCGGCGAGGAGCGCTGGCACCAGAGCACCACCGGGGCGGTGCTGTTCGGCTGGCAGGAGCGCGACAAGGTCTACGCGGGCATGTCGTCCAACTCGGTGCTGGAGTTCACCAAGGACGGCCGCCCCGGGGTCACCTACCGCTGCGACAACACGGTCTTCTCCAACGCCACCGCCCCCGACGGCCGTTACGTCTTCGCCGGCGACCACCGCTCGTCGGTCTACTGCTTCGCCGCCGACGGCCAGCGCCTGTGGAAGCTGGGCACGGGCTGCGGCAGCGCCTATTCGATGCAGTATCACGACGAGAAGCTCTACATCGTCACCACCGACGGCTCGCTGGCCTGCATCGACGCGAGCGAGGAGGCGGTGCGCGCCGCCGAGCAGGGCGTCGTGCCGCAATACGTGGACGTGAAGGCCCCGCCGCGCATGGACCGCGTGGCCCCGTCGACCACGGTCGAGGTCGTCACCGACCCGGCGGAGGGCATCGTCGTCGAGTGCGTCGAGGACGGCGGCCGGCTTCGGATCCGGGTGGTGAGCGCCGGCTACCACAGCGACTGGCAGGTCCAGTTCCCGAAGGGCATCCGCGAGGCCAACGCCCGCTACGTGGTCACCGAAATCCGCGAGGCCACCCGCGGCGGCTTCTACCGGGCACTGGGCGACATCCGCCGCCTGGCCTGAGCTCGGCGGCCGTGCCGGGAGGCATGGACGCTGTGGAGTCCGTGCTGGTCACGGTCTACGGCGCCTACCTGGCGCGGACCTCGACGACCGGGCGGCGAGCACGGTTGCGGGCGGGTGGTGTACTTGGCCGATGACGTGGGCGCGGCCGGTGGGCATCGGGTTTCTCGTGTTGGCGGTGCTCGCCGGGATCGCCGTGCGGGTGGAGATCGGGCACGAGTCGACCTCCTGGCTGCTCATCACCGTCTACGCGGTGCTCGGGGCGGCCGCCGCGCTCGTCGGGGCCGGGCTGATGGTCGTCGCGGGGCGGCTCGCCGGGCGGCGGTGAGCACGGGCAGCCCTCCGCTCACGGCGGCGGCTCGACCACCCCTGCGGCGGGTTCGGTAGGCGCGGTGCAGCCGGCCAGCGCGCCGGCCGGGTCGAGATAGGCGGCGGCGACTAGGGTGATCCACTGGTACACGGCCGAGCGCGAGCGGATCATCACCGCCGACGGCGAGCTGCGGGCCGGGGAGCACCGGGTTGGTGCGGCCAGGAGGCCAGGTCGCCGTCCTGGAAGATCCAGGTGAACGGGGTCAGGACGGCAGGGGGCGGCGACCGGCGAAGCCGAGGTCGGCCCGGTGGTACCAGGCCAGCTCGTCGTCGCCCTCCAGCCAGCACAGCAGCACCTCGTCGCCGTGCAGCTCGGCCGGGAAGTCCAGCAGCAGCGGGGCGAGGCCCTTGAGGTGGGCGCCGGTGTCGCGGATCGCGGTGATGAGCTCGTCCAGCTGCGCCTCGGCGGCCTTGAGCTCCGGCATCCCGCCCAGCGCGGTCGGCGGCCCGCCGGGGCTCAGCGCAGCGGCCAGCTCGGCGGCGTCGGCGCGCACGGCGACGAGCCGGTCGAGGGCCGGGCGGATCCGGGCCAGCTCCGCGCGTGCCTGCGGGACGGTGAACAGCGCCATGCCGACCAGCGTGCCACCGAGGCTCGCCGGGCCGAGCACCGGGGATCAATCCGGCGGCGGGGCAGCCCAATCACGTCCGCGGATGCCATGATGTTTTTCGGTGGTCGGCAACCGGGGGAGGAAGGGCCGCTGACCCATGACGCGGTTCGAGGTGGGGACGTCGGTCGACGGGCAGCGGGCGGACGTCGTGGTGTGCGGCGACCGCGACCTCGCGGCACGCGACGAATGCACGGCGGCGCTTATGACCGCGGTGCGGGTCGCGCCGACCGTGGCCGTCGACCTCGCCCGGCTGACGTTCCAGGACTCCAGGGACGTGCACGCGCTGGTCACGGCCCATCGCCCGGCCCTGGAGCGCGGCGGCCGGCTCCGCGTTGTCAATGTCGGCGGGAAGGTCGGGCAGGTGCCGGAGGTCAGCGGTGTCGGCGAGCTGCCGCGGCCGCGCGACGGCGGGCGCGATGGCTGAGCGGGCGCCCGGTCGCGGCGAGTCGATCGTCTACACACTGGTGTCCGACCTAGCGGCGGTGCGCGCGTTCGTGGCCGCCCGGGCGATCGCGCTGGGGCTGCCGCAGGCCCGGGCCGATCTGCTGACGCTCGCGGTGAACGAGCTCGCGACCAACACGCTGCAACACACGGAGGAGGGCGGTCAGGTCCACCTGTGGGCCGAGTCCGGCCAGATCGTCTGCGACGTCGTGGACCAGGGGCCGATGCGCTCGTTCGGCCGCGAGATGCCACCCGCCGACTCGCAGCGCGGTCGCGGCCTGGCCATCGTCGAGCTGGTGTGCGACCACGTCGCGGCGTTCGCCGGAGCGCACGGCACCGTCGTACGGCTGCGCCTCGGACTTACCTGATCGGAAAACAACGGTGACCACGTCGGGCGAGGGGCGTACGGCATCGCCACCCGGTCCCCCTTTCGGCGGTCTGGGTGGTGGGTGGTTGTGCTTGGCTCAGCCGGTGGGTTGCAGGGTGACGGTGTGGCCGAGCTTCCGTGCGGCCGCCATGATCGCGTCGGCGTCGTCTTCCCACGCCCGCAGTTTATTGTGCCCTCGTGAAACCCAGTTCCCGAGTCACCATCCGTGACGTCGCCGCAACGGCCGGTGTCTCGGTCGCGACGGTGTCCAAGGTCCTCAACGCCCGTTACGGCGTCTCCGCGGCCACGAGCGCACACGTCCAGGCGGTGATCCGTGCGCTGGGCTATGAGGCGAGCCTGGTCGCGCAGAGTCTGCGCAACCACAAGACCAACGTGATCGGCATCCTGGTCGCCGACCTTGAGCCGTTCTCGACGGAGCTGCTCAAGGGCGCGGCGAAGGCGATCAAGGGCACCGGGTACGAGCTGGTCGTCTACTCGGCCGGCGGTCGCACCGTCGACAACGCGGGGTGGGAGCAGCGGTACCTCTCGCGCCTGTCCGGCACCCTCGTGGACGGCGCGGTGCTGGTCACGCCCACCGTCGTCGAGCCGGACTTCGGTTCGGCGGTGGTCGCCGTCGACCCGCACAACGGGCCGACCGGACTACCCACGGTGGACTCCGACAACCTGCTCGGCGCGCGCACCGGCGTGCGGCACCTGATCGAGCTGGGGCACCGGCGCATCGCACTCATCGGGGGGCGTCCGGACCTCGAGTCGGCCAGGCTGCGTGAGCAGGGCTACCGCGAGGAGCTGTGCGCGGCAGGGATCCCGGTCGACCCGGAACTCATCCAGCCCGGTAACTACGACCCGGACGACTCGGCCGCGGCGGCGCGGCGGCTGCTGGAGTCGCCGGACCGGCCCACGGCGCTGTTCGCCGCGAACGACATCTCGGCGATCGCGGCGGTCGAGGGCGCGGTCGCGATGGGGCTGCGGGTGCCGCAGGACCTGTCGGTCGTGGGCTTCGACAACCTGCCCGAGGCCGCCCTGGCCAGCCCGGCGCTGACCACCGTGGAGCAGCCGATCCACGAGATGGGGCACCGCGCGATCGACCTGCTCATCCAGGTGATCCGCGGCGAGCAACTGGACAACCCCCACATCCGGCTCGCGACGCGGCTCGTGGTGCGGCAGTCGACCGCCGCCGTGTGACGACCTCGGTGACGATGCGACTCGCGCGTTTGTGGGCGGGCGAACCGGCGTGACCGTCCACGCTGTGCCATGCTTTGCCGCGCGGCGGCACCACCACGCGGTTCGGCGCCCCGGCCCGGCGCGCGGGTCGGTGTTTATCGAATTGCGGATAATCGGTAATCAATAAAGGCGGCTCGGGTGGGGCACGGTGTGGCCGGCGAGGGCGGCCACGAAGGCGTCCGGCCGCGGATCGTGGCGCAGCAGCGAGCGCTGCCGCTCAGCGCCGGTGCCGTGGCGGCCCAGCCAGCCGAGCCGGCTGTGCACGGCGACCGCGTCGCCGGACTCGCCGAGGGCCGGCGTCACCTTGCGCAGCAGCACGCGCAGCTGGTCGGCGATGGCGACCGAGGGCCGGCCGGGCCGCGGCCCACGCCCCACCAGCCCGTGACGCGCCGCGGCGGCCAGGTCGTCCTCGACCTCGAGCGCCGACGGCGTCGTCTCGGCGATCCGGCCACGCCGGATGTCGTCGATGAGGGTGGCGACGAGCGCCCGCACGATGCCGGCGAGCAGTACGGTGTCGTGCACGCTCAGGCAGGTGTCGGCGATGCGGACCTCGATCGTGGGGTATCGCCCCGAAAGGCGCGCCAGCAGGTGCACGCCGCCGATGTCGAGCGCGGTGCCGCCGGAGATGAGCGCCTCGATCGCTCGATCGTAGTCCCGGGCATCGGTCCAGACCTCCGGGGCGCGAAACGTCGGCCAGTGGCGGCGCGCCTCGTAGCGGAAGCTGCCGTACCCGCTGTCGGCGCCGTCCGCGCACGGTGAGTTCGCGGTGAGCGCGAGCAGCGGCGCCAGCCAGGGTCGAAGGCGGCCCAGGACGCCGACCGCCAGGTCGCGGTCGGCCACGCCGACGTGGACGTGGCAGCCGCAGGTCCCGGCGGCGGCCGCGGTCGCGCCGGGAAAACGGTCGGCGAGCCGCCGGTACCGTGGATCGTCGGTCAGCGTCTCCAGCGGCCCGCGCCGGAAGGGCGGCGCCCCGGCCGCGACGAGTCGTGCCCCGGCCAGCTCGGCGGCGCGCGCGGCGGTCCGCCGGAGCTCGGCGAGCTCGTCGTGAAGGCGGTCGAGGCGGGTGTGCACGCCGCTGACGGTTTCGAGCTGATAAGCCGTGTACTCGTGCCTGACCCGGTCGTCGCCGCTGGTGACACCGAGCACGCCGGCAGACACCGGCGCCACGGCGCCGTCAGGCTCCAGGAGCAGGAACTCCTCTTCGACTCCTACGGTGAGCATCGCCGCCTCCCTCCACGGAATTTGCCTGGACGGGTGAAGCGTCACCCCGCGCCGCGTCGCCGCACGTCATCCCGGACGGGTGACCGCCCGCACGCACGGTGCGCCGGTAACTGCGCCGGGTCACCGCTCCGCTCCGCCTCCCTCGAGGCCGCTGCCGGTCACCGTGCGTCTCGCCGGGCCGGCCGTCGTGCCGGCTGCCGGGCACGGACGGGTCGCAGGTCATCCCCGCCTGGCGACGTCATCCCTTGTGGGTGAGTGGTCACGGCTCACCGGGCGCCGACCATCGGGTGAGGAGGTGCGACATGTGCCGATGGCTCGCGTATTCCGGGTCGCCGATTCTGCTCGAGGAACTGCTCTACAAGCCCGAGCACTCGCTGATCGACCAGAGCATGCACTCGAAACTCGGGGTGGGCACGACGAACGGCGACGGGTTCGGCGTCGGGTGGTACACGCCGGACGGGCCGGCCGAGCCGACGCTGTTTCGCGGCACGGGCCCGGCGTGGGGGGACGAGAACCTGCGCGAGATCGCCCGCTCGGTGCGGTCCGGGCTGTTCCTCGCCCACATCCGGGCGAGCACGGGCACGCCGGTGCAGCAGACGAACTGCCATCCGTTCCGGCATGGCCGCTGGCTGTGGCTGCACAACGGCCGGATCCGCGGATTCTCCCAGCTCAAGCGCGCGCTCACGCTCGCCGTCGATCCGGAGCTGTTCAACTGCATCGGCGGGTCCACCGACTCCGAGCTGATGTTCTATCTCGCGCTCACGTACGGCCTGGAGAAGGACGCCGTCGCCGCCGTGGAGCGCATGGTCGGCTACGTCGAGCAGGTGGGCCGGCAGCACGGGATCGACAATCCGATGCAGATGACGGTGGCGCTCTCCGACGGCGAGCGGCTCTGGTCGTTCCGCTACTCCAGCGAGCGACGGAGCCGATCCCTGTACTGCAGCACGGCCGTCGACACGCTGCGCACCATGTACCCGGACAACCCGGTGTTGCAGCACGTGTCGGAGGAGACGCGCATCGTGGTCTCCGAGCCGCTCGGCGGGCTGGTCGGGGCCTGGCAGCCGGTCGCCGAGTCGAGCTACGAACTGGTGAAGCCCGGCGTCGACGTGGTCGGCGAGTTCCAGCCCGAATCGTGCTGACGAGCGGGGGCCGCGGAGGCCGCCTGAGTCCACTGTGGACCGCGGCCCGCCCGATCGCCGACCCGGAATTCGACCGTGCTGTCCGGATCGAACTCGCCCGCGCTCCGATTGCCGGCAGCACCCGCGCCGGGAGCTTCGACGTCCGCTCCGTCAGGAGGGCCGGCGGTGGCCACGCCGCGACCGTCGACGGTGGCTACGCCGCGGCCGTCGACGGTGGCTACGCCGCGGCCGTCGACGGTGGCCACGCCGCGACCGTCGGTGGCGACCGCTACGTGACCGTCCGCAGTCGTCGCGCTGCGGCCGTAGGCGATGGCCGCGCCGCGACCGTCCGCAGTCGTCAGGCTGTGGCCGCAGGCGATGTCTGCTGCACGACCGTCTGTAGCCGTCACGCTGTGGTCGGAGGCGATGGCCGCGCCGCCACCGTCGGTAGCTGCCGCATCATGAGGTGCGGAGGTGACGTGCCGTGGTCGAGCGGCGCCGAGCGGTAGCAGCCTCGGCCGACGCTTCGCCGCCACGTCCTCCACCCAGCCGAGGAGGACCGCGACCACCGTGAGCAACACCAGCGCGACCCCGAAGTACCCGAGCCGCACCAGCGCGGGGTTGAGCCGCCATACCTCCAGGCGGTCGCCGATCGGGAAGCACACCGCGATGGCCGCGTTGTGCCACAGGTAGATCGTCACGGCGCGGGCGTTGAGCAGCGTGACGAGCGCGTCCAGCGGCCGGAACCGGCGTAGCCAGGCCATCGACGGGGACAGGCGCAGGACCGGCAGCACGAAGCCGAGGGAGTACAAGGCCTGGGCGAGCGGAATGTCGTTGAGGTTCGCCGAGCCTCCCTCGGCGGGGTGGGTGAGCGCCCAGCCCGCGCCCGCCGCGAGGCCGGCCGCCGAGAGCGCGAGCAGCAGCGGGAGGGACATGCGACGCAGGGCGCCGGTGCGGTGCGCGAAGCCGGCGATCCAGCACGCGGCGAACGTGGCGACGTTGACCAGTACGGCGCCGGCGCGGCCCTCCAGGGAGATCGGGCCGAGCTGGGTGACGGCCAGCAGGGCCAGCGGCAGCAGCACGGCGACGAGCGGCAGGCGCCGGAACAGCCACCAGGCGGCGGGGGACAGCAGCACCAGCCACAGGTACGTCGCCAGGTACCACAGCACGACCGTCGCGTCCGCGGCCCATTCGGCGCCGGGCGGGTCGGCGATCGGTACCGCCCACAGGAGCAGCTCGGCCGCGTCGCCGGTCCAGCCGCGCCACAGCATGACGGGTACCAGGATCAGGCCCATCGCCCAAAGTGCCGGGAGCAGCCGGCGGAGCCGGCCCTGGATGGCGCGGGTCGCGGAGCGTCGCATCGAAGCGGCCATGAGCGAGCCGCCGAGGGCGAACATCACGCCCATTGCCGGGAAGGCGTAGCTCAGCCAGGCGAAGCCGAACATGTGGAACACCACGACCCGGGCGATGGCGACCGCGCGAAGTGTGTCGAGGTAGCGGTCGCGGCCGCCTGCGTGCGTCACGCGGGCATCATTGCGGCCCCGGGCGGCGGGCGCGGGAGATTCGGCGAGGTTCGATCCGAGTGGGCGACCCCGCCAGGACGAGCTTGGGTCGACCGTGCTGGGCCGGCTCCCGCCGTTTGCCATCGTGTCGCATCGGGGCGGGCTATGCAGAACTAGGACTAGCTATATAGAGTATGTGCATGGCTGGATTACGCATGACCACACCTCGATTGCTGGTGCTACGCGCATTCCTGGATGATCCGACGCGGGAGCGGTACGGGCTCGACCTGGCCAACGCGGCCGGTCTGGAGCCCGGCACCATCTATCCCATCCTGGTGGCCTTCGAGAACGCCGGCTGGCTGCGCAGCTGGCAGGAGCAGGTCGATCCGCACCTGGAGGGCCGGCCTCGCCGCCGGTATTACGCGCTGACCGCGGAAGGGGCCAGCGCGGCCCACGACGCGCTGGCCGACAACGCCCGGCGACGTGGCCGGCGGGCCAACCCGACCGGGACGTTGGCGTGGTGACCGCCGGCCTGGCGGGCCGCACCGGCGACCTGACCGGCATCGAGCGGGTGCTGATGGCCGCGTTCGGCACGGCCCTGCCGGCGCATTTCCGCGCCCGCCAGCGGGCGGAGTGGGCCGCGGACCTGGCCGACCTGGCCCGCGAAGGCCGGCCGACCGATCGCTGGCGGTACCTGCTCGCCGCCGCCTGGACGTTGCCCTCCCTGCGCGCCGTCGCCCGCCGCGCCCAGGTCGACGGCCCCCGCAGTGTGTCGTCACCGGCTTTGCCCACGACCCGGATGCTGGCCTGGGTCGTCGCGATCAGCCTCGGCTGGACGGTGCTGAGCTGGCTGCTCGTGATGGCCGGCCCGTACACCTTCGAAGTTCCGGCGCGCCAGGCCGCCGGCATTGACAGCGACCCGAAGACGATGTGGCCGGGTGGCGACCCGTCGCTACCGTTGCCGCTGCGTGTAGCGCTGGTGTTGGGCGCTTACGCCGCCATCGGCTTGGACCCCCTGCTGGTGGCTGTGGTCTGTGTGGTCACCGTCGGTTTCCTGCTGCGCTCACGCGGCCAGGCTTGGCGGGACCGGTTGCGCACGCTGGCCCGGGGCGCGTTCCTCGGGCTCATGATGCTGGCATTGGCTGCCGTCGACCTATTCGCCTTGACGATGTTCACCGGCGGTGTGGCGCTGTCGGTCACCGGGATCGTCGCGACCGGGTTGGCGATGAGCCGGTTCGGACTGCCCAGACGCTGGCGAGTCGCGCTGGGTCTGCTGGCAGTGGCCGGCTTCGCCGTGGTCATCATCGACAACACCTTCGGCTGGGCGATGGTCGTCTGGTTCCGCGACTGAGAACGAGGCGGCGCGGCCGGGACGCCGATTCCCCAGCCCGCTTCCGGGCGGAGGCCGACGCGTTGTGGCCGGCCTCCGCGAAAAGTGCGAATCCGACATTTCGCCGGGCTCCCCGGTTTTTGTCGTACCCCATGACTAGGCTCCCGGTCATGACCGAGCCATTCGACACCGCAGCCGAGTATCGCACCGCGATCTCGCAGATCAGGGAAGCCGCCGCCGCGTATTACAGCGGCCCCGATCTCGCGATCGACGACGCGGACTATGACGCGCTCATGGCGCGGGTGGCGGCGACGGAGGACCGGCACCCGGACTGGAAGGTCGAGGACTCGCCTACCGAGGTCGTCGCGGCCGGCGGCGGGGTCGTCGGCGACGTCGTGCACAGTGAGCCGATGCTGAGCCTCGACAACGTGTTCAACGAGGAGACGCTGCGCAAGTGGGCGGCGCGGCTGGAGCGGCTGCTCGGGCGGCCCGCCGCCGCGTACACCGTCGAGCCGAAGATCGACGGGCTGGCGATCGCGGCGCGATACGAGGACGGCAAGCTCGTGCAGGTCGCGACCCGTGGTGACGGGCGGGCCGGCGAGGACGTGACGGGGCAGGCGCGGCGGGCCGCGGGCCTGCCGGAGCGGCTCGCCGAGCCCGTCACGATCGAGGTGCGCGGCGAGGTCTTCATGACCGACGCCGACTTCGAGGTGGCCAACGGCATGCGCACCGCCACCGGTGAGCCGCCGTTCGCGCACCCGCGCAGCGCTGCGGCCGGCACGCTGCGGGCGCAGGACCGGACCTATGACGCGCCGCTGTCGTTCCTGGCGTATGGGGTGCGCGGCCTCGGCGACGGGCCGCACTCGGCCGCCATGGCGGAGCTCGCCGGCCTCGGCGTGTCCTGCACCGCCGGCATGCCGGTGTGCGCGAGCGTCGATGACGTCCTCGCAGCCGTCCACGCGCTCAACGCGGGCCGGGGCGCGCTCGGCTACGGCATCGACGGCGCCGTCATCAAGGCCGACCAGCCAGCCGACCGCGAGCTCGCCGGCTCGTCCAGCCGAGCGCCGCGGTGGGGAATCGCGTACAAGTTCCCGGCGGACACCCGCACCACGCGGCTCAAGGCGATCGAGGTGCAGGTCGGGCGCACCGGCGTCATCACGCCCGTCGCGGTCCTCGAGCCGGTCCAGATCAGCGGCGTCATCGTCACCTCCGCGACCCTGCACAACTTCGGCGACCTCGTCCGGCGCAACGTCCGCCCGGGCGACACCGTGTTCGTGCGCCGCGCCGGCGACGTCATCCCCGAGATCACCGGCGCGAAGCTCGACGAGCGCCCGCCCGGCTCCGAGCCGTTCGAACCGCCGGTCCGCTGCCCACGCTGCGACGGCGAGATCGACCGCACCCAGAAGCGCTGGCGCTGCACGCGCGGCCGTGCCTGCGGGGCGCGCGAGGCACTGGCGTATTACGCCGCCCGCGACTCCATGGACATCGAGGGTCTCGGCGGCAAGCTCATCGACATGGTCGTCGCCGCCGGCCTCGTCACCGACCCGGCCGACCTCTACGACCTTCAGGTGCCCACCCTGGCCGCGTTCGACCGCATGGGGGAGGTCTCCGCGACGAAGCTCGTCACCGCCGTCCAGGCCTCCAAGACCCAGCCGCTGTCGCGCGTGCTGACCGGCCTGGGCGTGCGCATGACGGGCCGCTCGATGTCGCGCCGCCTGGCCACCCACTTCGGCACGATGGACGCGCTGCTGTCCGCCTCGGTCGCCGACCTGCAAGAGGTCGAGGGCGTCGGCCCGGAGCGCGCGGTGACGATCGCCGCCGAGCTGGTGGAGCTGGGGCCGGTCATCGCCCGCCTGGTGTCCCGCGGCGTGAACATGACCGAGCCCAACTTCCGTCCCCGTCCCGCTGCCGCGACCTCCATCGACGGCTCGAGCGACGCCTCGGATGTCGGCGGGGCCGCGGACGTGGACGGCGAGCCCCCGGCGCCGCTCCCGCTGCGGAAGGAGGACGGCAGCCCGATGACGGTCGTCGTGACGGGCTCGGTGCCAGGCCTGACCCGCAACGAGGGCAACGAGGCAGTGGAGCGCCTCGGCGGCCGCTCATCCGGTTCGGTGTCGAAGAAGACCGACCTGGTGGTCGTGGGAGACGGCGCCGGCTCGAAGGCCGCGAAGGCCGAGGAGCTGGGCATCCGCATCATGCCGGCCGAGGAGTTCGCCGAACTGCTCCGCGCGACCGGCGCCTGACCCATCCGGAGCGGGGAGCGGAGGCGATCCCGATCCCACGGCGTCAGTGTCGCGCCTCCCGGCGGGTCGCCGGGAGGCACGCACCTGCGACGGGTAGGTCAGACCTTCCAGATCCAGACGTCCGAGACGTGGCGGCCGGGGCCGAAGAGCAGCTCGGCGGTCTGGCGGATCGCCTCGCTGTTGCCGTGCTGGTCCGGCAGGACCAGGAAGTCGGCGCGCCAGAACGCGAGGTCGGCCTTCGCCTGGGCCTGCTGGTCGGGGGTGACCTGCGGTATCGTGCCGTCGCTGCCCGCGGTGTTGATGATCTCCATCGTCGGGCGGGTCCGGGTCCCGAACATCGCCGTCTTCTCCGGGTCGTACGGGTCGGGTGCCAGGAAGTAGCCGCCGGCGACGCGGAACTCGAGGTTCGCCTGAGTCCCCCAGCGCATCGCGTCCAGGCTCGTCCACCAATTCAGCGGGAGCGGCACGATCGTCGAGTTCTCGGGGATCGTCTCGCGCCAGGTGCCGCTGCTGAAGAACGCGGGGACCGGGGAGCGCTCGGACGCTGGCTGCGGGGTCGGGATGAGCGGGACCAGGGCGACCAGCAGCGCCGCGGCCCACAGCCAGCGGGCCGCCGGCGTGGTCTCCTCCAGCTCCAGGGCCGGCCTGGTTTCCGTCCCGGCCCTCGCCGCCCCTTCCGGCCTCTCCAGCATTCCGGACTCGCCCGGCACGCCGCTGGAAAGGCCGCGGTCATCGGCGGCCGAGGCCATCGCGGAGCCGCCGGTGGAGGCCAACGCGGGGGCAGCCGGGGTCGTGGCGGAGGCCGTCGGGGCCAGGACGGGGGAGGCGGCGTCGGGCTCCGGGGCGGGACTGACGCCGACCACGTAGCGGTCGATCAGCATCGCCAGCAGCACGCCGACGAGCGGCGCGATGCCCAGGGCCAGGCGGGTCGGCACGACGGAGTCGAACAGTGGCAGCTGGTGCACCCACTCCCACGGTCCGTGCCAGCCGGTCGGCTCGCCCTTGTACTTGATCTCCGGGCCCAGCGACAGCAGCCCGAAGACCAGCGCTGTGATGAACAGCGCGCGGGCCGCGCGCCGGTGCCACAGGGCCGCCGTGGCGGTGAGCAGCAGGCCCAGCAGCGGCCAGCCGAAGAATGTGTTCTCCTCGGTCGGGCCGCCCATCTTGTCGATGGCGGTGACGTCCGGGTCGAGGATCGAGCGGCGGCTGAATTCCTTGAATGAGGCCAGGTCGCTGCTGTAGCTGTGCACGTAATCGGGCAGCCCGTGATATGCCTGCGGGCCGAAGAACTGGTGGTACAGCGGATATGCGAGGAATACGCCCGCGAACAGGGCGCCGACGCCGATGGCGGGCAGGGCCGAGCGGGCGACCCGGAGGTATTCCCGGGGGTGGAGGTACGCCAGGAGGAAGACCAACAGGGCGATCGCCGTGAGGAAGAGGATCTCCTCGTTGATGAAGCACTGGTACAGCACCACCGCGCCGAGCCCCAGGCCGCGCCGCAGCGTGGGGCCGGGTCGTCCCAGCCGCAGCACGTTCCAGACGACGAAGGGGATCAGGAACTGGCCGGCGATGTTGGGGTGCCCGGTGCTCTGCGAGATCATCGAAGGCGCGAATCCGCAGAACAGCCCCCCGACGAATGCGGCCGTCCGGGACGAGACGACGTGCCGGGAAAGGATGAAATACCACGCGGCCGCGGTTCCGGCGAGCGCGATCGTGTCGATGAGCGCGAACGTGACGCCGACGCCGAACAGCAGAGTGATCGGTGCCAATGGCAGCGCGAGGCCGAGAACGGATGTGTTCGCCATGAGATTGACGCCGAGCGGCGCATTCAGCTGGTCGGTGAAAAATGGGTTGTCACCATGGGTGAACACGCGTGCCCCATGCGTCAGCACCCACTCGAAGAAGATCTGATCCTGGCCGTTGTCCGTGAGCATCCGGCCCTGTGGATCGGCCCAGAGGTGCTGCAGGACCGTGACGGCGCACGCGACATAACTGAGCAGCGCGATCGCCGCAGCGCGGACTTCGTGTGTCCTCTCCCCGAATTTCACGGGTGACACGATAGTTGGCGGTCGAGGTGCGCCCAAGGGGGGTGGTGAGGCAGTATCAACGCCGATACACTACGCCAGTTCTGACCGAAAATTCACGTAGGGGTGCTAGAGTGCCGAATCCGGACGCGGCAATACTGGGCGACCAGGCTGTCCAATCGGAAGTGCTCGAAGGCCTGGCCATGGCCAAGAACCATCGTAAGTGGTTCGTGGCCTTCGCGACGCCGTATCTCGGCGACCATCCCATCGAGGTGAGTGCCGGTCTTGGGGACTACGCCGCGGAGTGGCTCGAGCACGCCTCGACCATGACGCTGACCGAGGCCGACTCGGGCCGGATCGTCGCGCTCAAGGAGCGGTTCGCCGACCACCCCGGCGTGACGGTTCGCGAGCTGCTGCTGCCCAGCGACGTCACCGCCGAGCACAGCGCCGCGATCTCGTACAACGTGCTCGAGCACATCGACGACGACATCGGCGGCCTGCGCACCATGCGCTCGCTCGTGCGCCCCGGCGGGCACGTCGTCATCGTCGTCCCGGCGTTCCCGTTCGCGATGGGCCCGGCCGACATCGCCACCGGCCACGTGCGCCGCTACACGAAGAAGACGATGCGCGCGGCGCTCGACGCGGCCGATCTCGAGATCGTCAAGCTGCACTACGCCAACTCGCTGGGCCTGATCGGGTATTACGTCTCGACCTGCCTGCTCAAGCAGATGCCCGGCCCCGGCCCGATGGTGAAGTTCTACGACATGGCCGTGGCCCCGCTGACCCGCCTCATCGAGCGCGGCATCCGGCCGCCCTTCGGTCAGTCGGTTGTCGCGATCGCCCGCCGCCCGCAGGAGAGCTGACCAGCCGCGGCGGCGCCTCCGGCGAGCTTCACGCGCGCCGGAGGCGCTCACGGGGCGCCCACCGACCGGGTGAATCGGGGTCCTGCCCGCCGGCTGTCCTGGCTGCCCAGGGCCGGCGCGGACTAGGCGTGCCCGGCGGGGGTACCTCCATGGCGTGATGAGTGCAGACCGCAGGCCGGGCGAGGACCCCCGGCACCGCGTGACCGTCGCCGCGCAGGCCCAGCCGGACCGGTGCTGGTTCGGCTTCGGGGAGCCGACGCAGCCCATCGGGCCCGGCGGCGGGTGCGCCGAGGGCGGGACACCACAGACGACGCAGCAGTACATCTGGGCGCTCACCGCCGACGACCGGCAGCGCAGCGTCTGGTGGGGTACCGTCGCCAACGCCACCGCCGCCGGGATCGCCACCGTGACGCCGGACTTCGTCGCGGCCGGGATGGCGCCGCTCAACCGGCCGTTTCACGACCCGGACAACGTCACCGTCGAGTTCGAGGGCTCCTACAACGCCGTGCACGGGGTCCCGCCGAACCGGGGCATCGTCGGCGACGCGGTGCCGGCGCAGGTGTGGCAGTACGACATCGAGACCGGCGAGACCGTCGAGCGCACCCCGACGCGGGAGCAGTTCCCGGGCATCGACGACGTTGTCGGGCTGCGGGCGGCCGGGTCGCTCGGTGACGTGGTGTTCGTCGGCGGCATCGAGACCGCGCTCGACCAGGGCGCGCAGGCCGGCGGGACCGTGGTGCTGCTGGCCTACCGGGCCAGCGACGCGCGCTTCCTGGGCTGGAAGCGGTTCCCGGAGTGGGACAACATCAAGAACTTCGTCGTGGCCGAGGGCCGGCTGTACTTCGGCGTCGGCCTGGCCGGCTCGGCCGGCCAGGCCCGCGCGGGCACCGGCA
>NZ_JBEPDB010000060.1:0-56261 GCF_040300025.1 Dactylosporangium sp. NPDC000555
CGGGTGGCAGCAGGGGTCTGGCCCGGCCGTGGTGGCTGGCGATGAGGTGATGGACGAGGTCGGGGTCGATCGTGTCGTCGGTGGCGCGGCGCGTACGTCGATGCCCTCCTCGATGGGCTGGCCAACCTACCCCGCGGCGATCGGTGCACCCATCGCCGCCGCCACGCCGCCGCCGGCCTACCCGAACTGGTGCGCCTGGCCACGACCGTCGAGACGTGGCGACCGGAGATCCTGGCGTTGCTGCGCGCCGAGATCACCAATGCCGGGACCGTGGCCCGGTCGGGGGCGATTTGATTACAGAAAGTTACTCCAAGGCATCGCTCGGTACATTGACCGGCCCTGCAACGTGGTACATCATATTCCAGACACCAAATCCGAGCCGCGAGGAGCAGTCGTGGACGACCTAACTGGTAACCCCGCCAATGGCCGCCTCGGTCGGACGCGCATCATCTCGCCGATCAGTCGTCGAGGCCTGCTGCGTGCCGGCGCACTGAGCGGGGCCGCTCTGGCTCTCGGTCCTGCGTTCGCTGCCTGCGGCGGATCGCCGGCCACATCCGCGAGGGGCGGTGACACCCCGGTCAAGGGCGGGCGGTTACGCGTCGCCGGAGCCGGCGTCACCTCGGAGTCGAAAAACATCTTCAACACCCAGTCGGCGCAGGAGATCGCCCGCAACCGGCAGTTGTTCGACTGGCTTGGCTACATGGCGGGCAACAAACCTGTACTGGTGGTGGCGGAGTCCCTGGAACGCACCAGCGATCTGAGCACCTGGCAACTGCGAGTGCGGGACGGGGCGCGGTTCAGTGACGGCTCCAAGGTCACCGCCGAGGACGTCCTCTTCTCACTGCGGTCCGCCGGTGACCCGAAGATCGGTGGCGGGCTGCTCAGTGCCGCGGCAGCGTCGATCGACTTCAACGCCTCGAGTGTCGTCGACCCACGCACCCTGACCCTGCGGCTGACCACCCCGCTCGCGGATCTGGACACCCAGCTGCTGGCCGGCAAGGTGTACGTGATCAAGCGCGACTCCGCGTTCACGACCCCGGAGAGCTTCACCATCGACCGGGCGGTCGGCTCCGGCCCGTACACACTGCGGAACATCACCGTCGGGCAATCCGCCAAGCTGGCGGTGAACAAGGACTACTGGGCTCGCGGGATCGTCGGCGACGGGCCGTACTTCGACGAGATCGAGGTGTTCAACGTCGCGGACTCCACCGCTCGACTCAACGCGCTGCTCGGCGGGCAGGCCGACCTCGCGGTGAAGCTCGACTACGCCGGCGTCCAGGCGAACGGCAAGAACGGGAACGTCACGTTCCTCGAGTCCGACCGGACGTACTCGAACGAGGGCTGCTTCATCATGAACGCGCGGCTCAAGCCCTTCGACGACCCCCGGGTGAGGCTCGCGTTCAAGCTGGCCTGTGACCGCGAAGCGCTGGTGCGGGGCGCGCTGCTCGGATTCGGCGCGGTGGCCAACGACCTGCAGGGTGCGGGTTTCCCGGACTACTACGGTGATGAGCTGCCGCAACGGAAGTTCGACCCCGACCAGGCGAGGTCGCTGTTGCAACAGGCCGGCGTGGCCGGCCAAGCGGTCGAGATCTCGGTCTTCCCGGGGGTCGGCACGGCGTCGGCAGCGCAGATCTACGCCGAGCAGCTGAACAACGTCGGGATGAAGGCCCGGATCAAGACGATCACGCCGCCTGAGCTGTTCAAGAACTTTCCCTCCTTCAGCAACATCCAGATACTGGCCGTGGCGGTTCCCGGTAACCAGCCATTGGCGACGTCGGTCGCGCCGCGGTCGCTCGTGTCCTCATCGACCTTCAACGTGGCCGGATGGCTGCGCAAGGAATGGGACGAGCGGTTGTTCACCGCCCGGGGGACCGACGACGCGGCCAAGCGCAAGGAACTCATGCTGGCGCTGCAGCGCGAGTTCTGGGAGGAGAGCGGCTGGATCGTCTGGGGCTATCAGACCATCGTCAACGGATTCGTGCCGAAGGTGCACGGCGTGGCGTTCGACGGAGTCGAGGACGCGCCCAACGTCCGTAATGCCTGGATGGCGTGATGGGCAGGGCGGTGACCGCATTCCTGGCGCGGCGGCTGACGACCAGCGTGGTGATGCTGTTTGCCCTGTCGGTGGTGGTGTTCGCCGCGATCGAGGTGCTGCCGGGGGACGCCGCGATCTACGCGATCGCCGGCCAGAATCCGACCGCCGAGCTGCTGGAGCAGACCCGTCATCAGCTCGGGTTGGATCGGTCCGCGCCGGAGCGGTACTTCTCGTGGCTCCTCGGGATCCTGCGGGGCGACTTCGGGCAGTCCGCGCTGACCGGGCAGTCGGTATCCGGCGTGGTCGGTGACCGAGTCGGCAACACAGTAGCGCTCGGCAGCCTGACCATCCTGTTCATGATCCCGCTCGCCCTCGCGCTCGGCGTCTTCGGCGGCACCCGGGAGGGCCGCCGGGCCGACCGGACGACCTCGGCGCTGATCCTCGCGGTTGTCGCGGTCCCGGAGTTCGTGCTCGCTGCCGCCTTGACCGCGCTGTTCTCGTTCGGGCTGCACTGGCTGCCGGCCACGTCGCTGTTCCCGACCGAGGACTCGCCTCTGCTGCATCCCGAGGTGCTCGTGCTGCCTGTGCTGACGCTGGTGCTGTTCTCGGCGAGCGGCGCGTCCCGGCAGGTCCGCGCCGGGGTGGCTGACGTGATGCGGTCCCGGTACGTGGAGATGGCGCGGCTGAAAGGCTTGCCGGAACGGAGAGTTGTGCTCAGACACGTCATACCGAACTCGATAGCGCCGTCGTTGCAGATCCTGGCGTCGAGCATTGGCGTGGTGACCGGTGGCTCCGTGATCGTGGAGACGGTGTTCTCCTACCCCGGTCTTGGCTCGGCGCTGGCGACCGCCGTGACGACGCGGGACTTCCCGCTGGTCGAAGGCGTCGTGATGCTGCTGGCGACGACGCTGCTGCTGGCGTACACGGCCGCTGATCTGGCCGTGCTGCTCCTCACCCCGAAGCTGCGGACCACGTCATGAGCACGGTTGACATGAACACCGGCGCCGCGCCGACGGGGGGCGCCGGACCCCGGCGGCGCGGGTCGGTGGTGCCGCCGGTGAGCGGCTGCGTCCTGCTGACGCTCGTCCTGTTCGCCTTGTTCGCCCCGTTCCTGGCTCCGCACCCGGCCAACGCGCCGATCGGAGTGCCGTACGCGATGCCCGGTGACGTCGGCGTCCTCGGCACCGACTATCTGGGCCGAGACCTGTTGAGCCGGATCCTGGCCGGCGGGCGCTCGCTGGTGCTGGTCGCGGCGGCCTGTACCTTCACGGCCGGCCTGCTCGGCACCGCGCTCGGCCTGATGGCCGGCTATCGCAGGGGCCTCGTCGACGCGGTCATCATGCGCGTCGTCGACCTCCTGCTGATCCTGCCACCCCTGGTCGTCCTGCTGGTGCTCACCTCCGGCGCGGAGCGGGGGCCGCGGATGCTGATCCCGGTCATCATGATCTCGGCCTCGCCATACGTCGCCCGCGTGGTGCGTACCGCGACCCTGGATGTGGCCCGCAGCTCCTATGTGGAGGCGGCGGTGCTGCGCGGCGAGAAGGCCCGGGCGATCCTGGTGCGCGAGATCCTGCCGAACGTCGCCGGCCCGGTCCTCGCGATCACCGGTCTGCTCATGATCTATGCGATCTTCGTGGTCGCGTCGGCGAGCTTCCTGGGCGTCGGCATCCAGCCACCGGCGGCCGACTGGTCGCTGATGATCAAGGAGGGTATGCCGGCCATCACGCTGAACGCCTGGCCGGTGATCTTCCCGGCCGCCTGCATCGTGGTCCTGGCGGTCGCCGTGAACATCTTCGCCGAAGGGCTCCACCGCCGGATCGCCGGCGGTCGAGCGGGACGGCGGGGCGCGTGAGCACCCCCCTGGTTGTCGAGGGGCTGCGCGTGGCGGATCACGCCGGGCGCGTCATCGTCGAAGACGTCTCGTTCTCGATCGCCGCGGGCCAATCGGTCGGCATCGTCGGGGAGTCCGGGTCGGGCAAGACCACCATGGCGCTCGCGCTGCTCGGTTGGGCGCGGAACGGGGTGCGGCTGGTCGCCGGCAGCGTCCAGGTGTCCGGTGTGGAACTGGTCGGCAGGCCGGAGGAGGCAGTCCGCAAGGCGCGCGGACGGCTGGTGTCGTACGTCCCGCAGGCGCCGGCGGCCGCGCTCAACCCGTCGATGCGGGTGGGGCGCCAGGTCGCCGAGACCGTCGTCGGGCTCTCGCCGGACGAGCGCGCTGAGCGGGTACGGCAGACGTTCGAGCTGGTCGAGCTGCCCAGCGACGCCGAGTTCCAGCGGCGGTACCCGCACGAGCTCTCCGGTGGGCAGCAGCAACGCGTGGGCCTCGCCATGGCGTTGGTCAACCGTCCGCGGGTGCTCGTCCTGGACGAGCCGACCACCGGACTCGACGTGATCACGCAGGAGGCGGTGCTGGCTGAGGTCGACCGGCTCCGGGCGGAGCTGGCGATCGCGGTGGTCTCGATCTCGCACGATCTCGCCCTCGTCGCCAAGCACACCGAGCGCGTCATCGTGATGCACAACGGCCGCATGGTGGAGCAGGGCGACAGCCACACGGTCCTGGCGAACCCCGAGCACCCGTACACCCGCAGCCTGGTGGCCGCGGTCGTCGACCATCGGGCGGCAGCCGAGAGCCGCGTCGCGGACGGGACGCGTCCCGAGTCCGGTACCGCGGCCCGGGAGCGGCCCCCGCTGCTGAGCGTCCGCGACCTGCATGCCGGCCACGGGACCAGGCGGGGCCGGGTGGTGGCCGCGGAGGGGATCACGTTCGAGCTCAGGGCCGGCGAGTGCCTGGCCGTCGTGGGACAGTCCGGCTCGGGGAAGACCACCATCGCGCGTTCGGTGGTCGGCTTGCACCAGCCGGACCGCGGCTCGATCCTGCTCGACGGGGCGCCCCTGGCCAGCCGGGCGGACCGGCGTAGCAGGGATCAGCTGCGCCGCGTCCAGTACGTCTTCCAGGACCCGTTCGCATCGCTGAACCCGCGCCGGACGGTTCTGGACTCGGTCGTCCGTCCGCTCGGCGTGTTCAAAGGCGTGCGCGGCGCGGAGGCGGAGGATCAGGCGCGCCGGCTGCTCGACCGGGTCCGGCTGCGCCCGGAACTGGCAGATGCCTTCCCCGGCGAGCTGTCCGGCGGGGAGTGCCAGCGGGTTGCCATCGCCCGGGCGCTGGCCGCCGCACCGGATCTGCTGGTCTGCGACGAGATCACCTCGGCCCTGGACGTGTCGGTGCAGTCCTCGGTGCTCGACCTGGTCAACGAGCTGCGCCGGGACCTCGGGCTCGCGCTGCTGTTCATCTCGCACGACCTCGGTGTGGTCAGCACGGTGGCGGAGCACGTTCTGGTGCTCGAGCGCGGGCAGTGCCGGGAGTTCGGGCCTGTGCACGACGTTCTGGGCACACCCGGTCACGAATACACCAGACGCCTTGTCGCGGCGGCTCCCTCGCTGTCGGCCGCGCTGGTGCGTGCCGTACCCGCTGCCCCTGGACCAGGGGCAGCCGACATCACGGAGGTCCTCCAGTGACGACGTCCACGTCCGCCTCGTCGACCGGGCACGTAAAGCTGCGGGACGGATGCGGGTTGTATTTCGAGCGGCGCGGCAGCGGTACACCGGTGCTGCTGCTGCACGCCGGAGCGGAGGACGCGACCGGGTGGGTCCCGCAGGCCGAGGCGCTTGCCGGGGCCGGATTCGAGGCGATCACCTACGAGCGCCGAGGTACCGGCCGCAGTGACCGTACCGGCTGGCCCGGTGCGGGTGCGCCCGGCCACGCCCGGGACGCGGCGGAACTGCTGGACCTCCTCGTCGTGCCCGAGGCGCTCGTCGTGGGGGTCAGTTCGGGGGCGATCGTGGCGCTCGACCTGGCGCTGCTGGCACCGCGGGTGGTACGCCGGGCCGTGGTGCACGAACCGCCGGTGTTCCGCCACGTGGACGGCGGCATCGACGAGTTCCGGCGGCTCACCGAGGTGATCCAGCACGCGCTGCGGGACGCGCCCAGTGACTACGCAAGCGCGTACGCCCGGCTGATGGAGGCCGTCAACGGTCCCGACGTGATCACGAAGATGCCGGCCGAGCGCTGGCGGATGGAGTCGGCGAACGCGGAGGCGTTCATCCGCGACGACCTGCCGCTGATCGCACTGCGCACCTTCACCGGCACCGAACTGACCCGGATCGCGCCGGCGGTCAGGCTGAGCGCCGGCGCGAACAGCCCAGCGTTCCTGAAGGAAGCCGCCGCGGCGCTGGCCGAGCAGGGCGGGTGGCGCCATGCCGTGCTGCCGGGTCAGGGCCACACGCCGCACCTGATCGATCCGAGCGTCTTCGTCGAACTGGTGGGAGCCGCACATGCCGGCGACTGAGATCCGTTTCGACCACCTGATGGTCGCGGTGGCCGACCTCGAAGCGGCGGGCGAGCGGTATCGCGATCTCGGATTCGAGGTGCGAACGGGCGGCCGGCACGCCAACCTGGGCACCGAGAATCTGATCATCCCGTTCCGGCGTGAGCGCTACATCGAGCTGATCGCCGTCCGTGACGTGGCATCGACCCGGCGCAACCTGGAGCAGGGCGACCGATTCGTCGACCTGCTGGAGCGGTACGACGAGTTGCCGATGATCTTCGTGCTCCGGGTGAGCGACCTGCCCGGCGTACGGGCCCGGCTGGACGCCGCAGACATCGCCACCCTCGAGCCGCACCGGTTGTCCCGCACCGGGCCGGACGGCCGGACGGTCAGCTTCGGCCTGCTCTCACCGGCGAGCGGGCCATGGCGGCGCGGGTTCCCGTCGTTCATCGACTGGGGTAGCGCACCGCAACCCGCCGCCACGGCGGGGGAGCACCCCAACGGTGCGGTGGAGCTCAGCGCGCTCGACGTGCTGGTCGACGACGTCGAGACGCACGTGCGCTACTACCGATCGCTCGGCCTGGCCGTTTCCGCACTGGCGGGGCAGGACCTGGCCACGGTGGACCTCGACGGTCTGCGGCTGCGGCTGGTCGGCCCGGCCGCCCAGCCGGGAGGGCCGGACACGCTGAGCGCGCACGGTCCGGGCGTCACCGCCGTGCGACTGGCGGGCCGCGCCGACACCACGGTGCCGGCACAGCCTCGCCGGCCGTTCGTGCTGAACCTCGTCGCCGAGGCCGCGGGATGATCGCGTCGAGCCGGTTGCCGTCCCCGCCGGACGCGATCTGCCGGATGTCCGTGCGGGAGCTGGCGGCGCAGTACGCCACCGGTGCACTGTCCCCGGTGCAGGCGCTGGAGGCGGTGCTGGCCCGCGCCGACGAGGTGAACCCGCAGTTGTCCGCCCTCTACTGGCGGATGGACGAGACCGCGATGGCGGCCGCTGTGGCGTCTCAGGAGCGCTGGGCGCGCGGGGAGCCGCTCAGCCGTCTGGACGGCATACCCATCACTGCCAAGGACATCCTGGACGTGGCCGGCGCACCGACCTACCTGGGCTCCGCGACAAATGGCGGCGTTGCGGCCAGCACCGCCTCCGATCCGTTCGTGGCGGCCTTCGTCGACCGAGGCGCCGTGCTGTTCGCCAAGTCCACCATGGTGGAGACGGGGCTGTACTCGGCCAGCTTCAGTGCGCTGTACGGGCCGGCCCGCAACCCGTGGAACCTGGGCAAGAGCACCAACGGGTCGAGCAGCGGCGGCGCGGCGGCGACGGCGGCGTACCTCGGGCCGCTGCACCTGGGTACCGACGGCGGGGGTTCGCTGCGCTCGCCGGCCGCCGCTTGCGGCTGTGTGGCATTGAAGGCGACGGCCAACGTCGCGCCGTTCGGCGCGCCGGCCGGCGACCTTCCCGGCTCGGCCGCGGTGAAGGGCTTCCTCACCCGCGACATCGACGACCAGCTTTTCGTGCACGCCGAGCTCACCGGGGCCGCCCCACCGGCGGTGTCGCCAACCCTGGGCGACCTGCGCATCGGATACCTGTCCAGGCCGGCCAGCGATCCCGGTATCGGCGAGGTCCAGCCGGTGATCCGAGCCGCGATCGAGGATGCGCTGGACCTGCTGGCCGTCACCGGGCCCGGGCCGGTGGTCGAGGAACTGCCGGATCCGGTCTTCGCCGGGCCGATGTGGCAGGCCGCGGTGGAATCGGCGCTGCGGGCGGTCGGCCAGTCCCGCCAAGGTCTGCCGGCGGAGCTGCGGGACCGCGCCCACCCGGTCGTCCACGAGAACGTCGCCCGGGCCATGACGTGCACCGAGCCGGATGAGACCACGCTCGGGCGCCTGCGGGCGCTGCTCGACGCCGGTGGCCGCCGGCTGCGCTCCCATTTCGAGCGGTACGACGTGCTGGTCCTGGCCTGTACCTACTACCCGTCGTTCGACGCGGAGCTGCCCTGGCACCCGGACTGCGCCATGATCGAGTCCGCCGGGTACGGCTGGACCGCCGGTGCCTGCCCGCACCTTGGCTGGGCGGGTGGCGGCCCGCCGAGCATCAGCATCCCCTGCGGCCTGGACACCGACGGCGTACCGATCGGGATGCTGCTCGTCGGCCGCCCGGGCCACGACGTCCCGCTGTTGCACACCGCACGGCAGATTGCGCAGCGCCTGCGCTTCGCCCCCCTGTTCTGACCGGCCACCACAGCCGGCCACCTCATCGTCCACAACGAAGGAGAACGCGCATGTCCAGGCTTCACCAGCGGGTCGGCCAGATCGGTCTCGGTTCGATCGGTCAGATCTACGCCGGCCACCTGCTCGACGCCGTCGAGCAGCTGCGTGTATTCGACCTCGATCAGGCCCGGGTCGACGCCGCGACCGGCAAGGGGGCGCTCGCCGCGGCCAGCGCCCGGGAGCTGGCGGCCCAGTGTGACGTCATCCTGGTGTCGCTGCCCAACCCGCCGGCGGTGCAGAGCGCCATGCTCGGTCCCGACGGCATCCTGGCCGGAGCCGCACCGGGTACGACGATCATCGACCTCAGCACCGTGTCGCCGGCGACCAGCCGGGAGATGTACGCGGCCGCGGCCGAGCGCGGGGTGGCATACCTGGACGCGCCCGTGAGCGGCGGAGCGCCGATGAACGGTGGCGTCGAGGGTGCGGCGGCCCGCACCATCACCTTCATGGTTGGCGGCGACGCCGACGCGTTCGAGCGCGCCAAGCCGGTCATGGCGGCGCTGGGACAGGTGATGTTCCACATCGGACCGGCCGGCAGCGGCAGCACCATCAAACTGATCAGCAATCTGATGTCGGGCATCTACGCTCTGGTCACCGCGGAAGGGTTCGCGCTCGGCGCGGCGGTGGGTCTGTCCCCGCAGCGACTGGTCGAGGTGTTCCAGCACACCGACGCGAAGTCGTACTTCATGACCGACTACCTGGTGCCGCGGCTGCTGCGCGGTGACCTCGACCCCGGGTTCAGCGTCGCGCTCCAGCTCAAGGACCACCGCTTGGCCGCCGAGCTCGGCCACGAACAGCGGGTTCCGCTGTTCTTCAACCAGCTGGCGATCCAGTTCTACGAGCTGATGGTGGCGCAGGGGCGGGCCGAGCGGGACGTCACCGAGGCGCTTCCGTTCCTGGCCGCGCAGGCCGGTGTGTCGTTGTCCGACGCCGCGCAGCGTTGAGCCACCGGTGAAGCGGCTGGACGGGCGCTGCGCCCTGATCACCGGCGGCGCGGGTGGCGGTGGCGCGGCGAGCGTACTGCGGTTCGCCCGCGAGGGCGCCCGAATCGTGTTCGCCGACATCGACGACCGCCGGGGCCGGCAGGTTGCCGACCGGGTGCGCGAGGCGGGCGGGGAGGCGGTCTTCGTAGCGGCCGACGTCTCCCGCCACGACGACGTGCGCCGGTGCGTGGCGACGGCGATGGACCGCTTCGGGCGGGTGGACATCCTGTTCAACCATGCCGGAACGGTGACCGTCAAACGGCTGGTGGACACCACCGAGGAGGACTGGAACCGGCTGTGGTCGGTCAACGTCACCAGCATGTTCCTGATGTGCCGGGAGGTGTTGCCGCACATGATGGCGGCCGGCCGCGGAGTCGTGCTGAATACCTCGTCCATCTCGGGGCTCACCGCGTCCGCGCTGGAGAGCACGTACTGCGTGACCAAGGGCGCGGTGCTCCAGTTGACTCGGGCGCTGGCCGCGGAGTACCGCGAGTACGGCGTGCGAGCGAACGCGATCTGTCCCGGGTTCATGCGGACCGACCACGGCCTCCGGGAAATCGACGAGCTGACCGCGCTCGGGGTCGAAGGTGTGGCCGCCGAGATCACCGCGCGGCAGCAGCGGCTGTGTGACCCTGACGAGTTCGCCGCGGCGGCGCTGGCGTTGGTGAGCGACGACACGGCGTTCGTCAACGGGGCCGCGCTGGTCGTCGACAACGGCTGGCTGGCCATCACCTGAGCCGGGGACCACCGGCGGCGCAACGCCGGCGGGGGCGGAGTCTGTCGATATTCGGTATATCATGCATCGTATTCCATACGGCGAAGCTCGCGTGTGGGACGCAAGCGGGGAATGGGAGAGTCGTTGTACGCGTACGTCTATGTCCTCGACACGCTGGCCGATTGGGAGCTCGGGCATGTGCTGGCCGAGCTCAACACGGGCCAGTACGCCAAGGCTGGGCGCCCGGCGGTCCCGGTGCGTACCGTCGCCGCCACCACGTCGCCCGTGACGACGATGGGCGGCCTCACGATCGTGCCGCAGGCCACTGTCGACGACGTCACCGCCGAGTCCACCGCGGTACTGCTGCTGCCCGGCGCGAACCAGTGGCGCGAGCCCCAGCACGCGGCGATCCTGCACCGCGCGTGCCGGCTGCTCGACGCGGGGGTGACGGTGGCGGCGATCTGCGGCGCCACCGGTGCTCTGGCCGAACTGGGCGCGCTGGACCGGCGTCGGCACACCAGCAACAGCCTGGACTACCTGAAGTTGACCAGCACCGCCTATCGGGGTGAGCGGTCGTACGTGGAGGAGCGGGCGGTGGCTGACGGCAATCTGATCACAGCGGGCGCGGCCGGCGGCCTGGACCTGGCCCGCCTGGTGATCGAGCGACTCGACCTGTTCGCCGAGGACACGCTGGACGCGTGGCACCGGTTCTACGCCACCGCCGACGCCCGGCACTTCCTCGACCTGCTGGACAGCCTCCCGCAGAGCGCCGGGCGGCGGCCCTCGTGACCGCGGTCCTGGTCACCCGCCGACTGCCCGAGCCGGCGCTCGCACCGCTGGCCGGCTACGAGCTGCGACTGCCATCGGGGGAGAACGGTTTCACCGCCGCCGAACTGCTCGACGCCGCGCCCGGCGTGGAGGCGATCCTCTGCGTGCTGTCCGACCAGATCACCGCGGCGGTCATCGCAGCGGCACCGCGGCTACGCGTGGTCGGGAACATCGCGGTCGGCTACGACAACATCGATGTCGCGGCAGCCGAGGCGGCCGGTGTCGTGGTCGTCAACACCCCAGGCATCCTGGACGAGGCGACGGCCGACCTGGCGTTCATGTTGATCCTCGCGGCGGCCCGCGGCTGCGGCGACGCGGAACGGGATCTGCGCGCCGGCGGGTGGACCGGCTGGTCGCTCAACGGCTACCTGGGCAGGGACGTGCACGGCGCCACGCTCGGACTGGTCGGCTACGGGCGGATAGCCCGCGCGGTGGCCCGCCGGGCGAGCGGCTTCGACATGACCGTCCTCCACCACACCCGCACGGATACCGGCATGCCGGGGTACGTGCCGGACCTCGACGAGTTGCTCACCCGCGCCGACATCATCAGCGTTCATGTGCCCTACACGGCCGCGACCCATCACCTGATCGGAGCCCGCGAACTCGCGCTGCTGGGGCCGGAGGCGGTCCTCGTCAACACCGCCCGCGGCGCGGTCGTCGACGAGGCGGCGCTGGCCGCCGCGCTGCACGAGAACCGGCTGTTCGGCGCCGGTCTGGACGTCTACGCCAACGAACCGTCCGTCCACCCCGGACTGCTCAGCGCCCCCCGTACCGTCCTGCTGCCGCACATCGGCAGCGCCACCGCCCGCACCCGGATGAGGATGGCGCGGGTCGCGGCCGAAGGAGTCGCCGCCGTCCTCGCGAACCGCGCGCACGACGCGACGCGGGTCACCGCCGTGGACCCGCCGGCCGGCAGCCGCCGCGAGAGCCCGGCAAAGCTCACCGACGACCAGGAACCCAGGGAGGCCCGATGACGGCGCTCGACACACTCATCACCAACGCCCGCGTCATCACCTGTGACGCGGCAAGTACCGTCATCGAGGACGGGTACGTCGGAATCGCCGGCGGGAAGATCGCCTCGGTCGGCGCGATGGCGGATCTGAACGGCACGGCCCCGCCCGGCACGGTGCCACAGCGCGCGGCGAACGTCGTCGACGGCTCGGGCACGAGCGTGTTGCCGGGGTTGGTCAACGCGCACATGCATTTCCACTATCGCAGGCTTCGCGGACCGGTCGGCCCGAACATCCTGGGCCCGGTCGCACTGGACGCGCTCAAGTCGACCCGGACCGCGTTCAACCTGCTGCGCGAGGGAGTGACCACGGTCCGGGACCTCGGCCACAACGACGACGCCCGGCTGCATGTACGCGACGCCGTTCACGACGGTGTGATCGTCGGCCCGGCGGCGGCTGTGTCAGGTGCCGCCATCGGCATGGCACATGGGCATGCCGACTTCGTCGCCGAGAACATCACCACGCTCGATGCCCTGGTCGCGACCATCCGCCGGCAGGCGCACGAGGGCGTCGACCTGATCAAAATCATCGCCAGCAACGAGGACCTGCGCCAGCCGCCCGGTGCGGAGATCCCGGTACCGTGGTTCTCCCGCAAAGCCGTCGACGTCGCCGTCGAGACCGCGCACGAATGCGGGCTGCCGATCGCCGCGCACGCCAACGGAACACGCACCCTGGACTGGTGCATCGACGCCGGGGTGGACAGCATCGAGCACGGCATCTACCTGTCCCCGGACCACGCGGCTGCCATGGCCGAGCGGGGAATAGCACTGGTACCCACCTTGTCCGGGTTCTTCGAGAACAGCCGTACCTTCTGGGGGCGGTCCTGGCAGCCACGCTATGCGGCGCTGTGGGAGGTGCACCAGCAGACGATCCGCAACGCGGTCGAGGCGGGCGTGCTGATCGGTACCGGTACTGACACGCTCGGCACGGTCGCGCAGGAGGCGTGGCTGCTGCACACGTTCGGTGGGGCAACAGCCCAGCAGGCGCTGGACGCGGCCACCCGCAACGGGGCACAGATCGTCGGCCGGGCCGACAGCGTCGGCTCGATCGTCCTCGGCCACCGGGCCGACCTGGTCATGGTCGACGGCGCACCGGACCGCGACCTGCGCGATCTGGGCCGGGCCCGGCGCACCTTCCTCGGCGGCATCGAGTTCACCCGGGCAGAACTGAGCAAGCTCATCCCGCACCACGCGCACTTCGTCGACGAGCTGGACGGCCCGCACGCCCTGCCGGTGCTGCCGGCTGCCAGCGGCGCGGCCGGACCGGCCTGATTCCAGGATCGCGGTACGACTCCCATGGTCATCAGCGTCTTCAACCTCATGTCGATCGGTATCGGGCCGTCCAGCTCGCACACGGTCGGTCCGATGCGGGCCGCGCGCCTGTTCGCGACGCGGCTGTCGGATGACGGCGTGCTCGGCCGGGTGACTCGGGTCCGCGCCGAGCTGTTCGGCTCGCTCGGCGCCACCGGGTACGGTCACGGCAGCGACTGGGCGGTGATGCTCGGACTCGCCGGCGAGCGACCGGAGAGCGTGGAGACCTCCACCGTGCCTGCCCGGGCGGCGGCGGTGCGTCACAGCGGCCGGGTGCGGCTGCTCGGCGTCCACGAGGTCGCCCTGTGCGGCGACGACCTGGTCCTACATCGCGATCGCAGCCTGCCGTTCCACCCGAACGGCATGCGGTTCTCGGCGTACGCGAGCACCGGCGAGCCGATTCGCACGGCTACGTACTACTCGGTCGGTGGCGGGTTCGTGGTGGACGAGGCGGCGACACCGGACCGGTCCGGGCGTGACGGCCCGGCGGTTCGGTATCCGTTCCACAGCGCGGCGGAGCTGCTGGCGCGGTGCCGCGAGTCCGGGCTGCCGATCAGCGGGGTGATGCTGGCGAACGAGACCGCCTGGCGTGGCGAGCATGAGGTCCGCGACGGCCTGCGGACGATCTGGTCGGTGATGCGCCAGTGCGTGCGGGCCGGATGCTCGAACGAGGGGATGCTGCCCGGCGGCCTGGGAGTGCGTCGGCGGGCACCCGAGTGGCACCGGCGGCTGAGCGCCGAACCCGGCGCCGCTGATCCGTTGCGCGCCATGGACTGGGTGAACCTGTTCGCCTTGGCCGTCAACGAGGAGAACGCGGCGGGCGGACGGGTGGTCACCGCACCGACCAACGGTGCTGCCGGGGTGCTGCCCGCCGTGCTGCACTACTACGACCGGTTCGTGCCGGGTGCCTCGGACGACGGGGTGCGACGGTTCCTGCTCTGCGCCGGCGCGATCGGCACGCTGTACAAACAGAACGCGTCGATCTCCGGTGCCGAGGTCGGCTGCCAGGGCGAGATCGGCTCGGCGTGCTCGATGGCCGCCGGCGCGCTGTGCGAGGTGCTCGGCGGGACCCCGGACCAGGTGGAGAACGCCGCCGAGATCGCCATGGAGCACAACCTGGGACTGACGTGCGACCCGGTCGGCGGGCTGGTCCAGGTGCCATGCATCGAACGCAATGCGATGGCCGCGGTGAAGGCCATCAACGCCGCACGCATCGCGCTGCGCGGCAACGGCCGGCATGTCGTCAGCCTGGACCAGGTGATCAAGACGATGCGGGAGACCGGCGCCGACATGAAGCTCAAGTACAAGGAGACCTCGCGTGGTGGCCTGGCCGTCAACGTCATCGAATGCTGACCTGACATCGAACCTCGGTGTACCCGGCCCGGCGGGCCGGACAACGATCCCCCGCACCATCCAGAACTTCGTCGACGGCGACTATCTCGATGCCGGTGACGGCGTGGTCTTCGACAAGGTCAGTCCGGTGACCGGGCTGGTCGATGCGCGGTTGCGAGAGGCCGATCAGTCCACTGTGGATCGTGCGGTCGCCGCCGCCCGGCGCGCGCTGGACGGGCCGTGGGGCGCCACCACGACGAGCCATCGCGCGGCCCTGCTGCGCCGGGTGGCCGATCGTATCGAGGCGCGGTTCGAGGAGTTCGTCGCGGCGGAGAGCGCCGACACCGGCAAACCGTTGCGTCAGGCGCGCGAGCTCGACGTGGCCCGCGCGGTGGCGAACTTCCGCTCTTTCGCGGACACCGTCGCGGCCGCGGGGCAGACCTCGTTCATCACGGACCTGCCCGACGGCGGGCAGGCGCTCAACTACGCGGTTCGCCGGCCGCTGGGGGTGGTCGCCGTGATCGTGCCGTGGAACCTGCCGCTGCTGCTGCTCACCTGGAAGGTGGCACCGGCCCTGGGCTGCGGCGACACGGTGGTGGTCAAGCCGAGCGAGCACACGCCGAGCACCGCGACGCTGCTGGCCGAGGTGCTCGACGAGGCCGGCCTGCCGGCCGGCGTATACAACGTGGTGCACGGATACGGCCCCGGATCGGCCGGCGACGCACTCGTCCGCCACCCGGGCATCGACGGCGTCACCTTCACCGGCTCGTCGAGCACTGGCGCCGCCATCATGGCGGCGGTGGCGCCGCAGGTCCGCCCCGTCTCGTTCGAGCTTGGCGGCAAGAACGCCGCGCTCGTCTTCGCCGACGCCGACATCGACGCGACCCTGGACGGCCTGACCCGGTCGGTGTTCGCCAACACCGGCCAGGTGTGCCTGTGCACCGAACGGGTCTACCTGCAGCGCCCGATCTTCGACGAGATCGCCGAGGGGCTCACCCACCGCGCCCGTGCGTTGCGGCTGGGCGCGCCGGACACGGACACGACCACCACCGGCCCGCTGATCTCCCACCAGCACCGGGACAAGGTGCTGAGCTACCTCACGCTCGCCGAGCAGTGCGGCGCGACCACGCTCGTCGGCGGCGGCGTGCCGAGCATGGGCGTCGCGCTGGACGGCGGCGCCTGGATCGAGCCGACCCTGTGGACCGGGCTCACCAACCGCGACCGCCCGCTTCGCGAGGAGATCTTCGGCCCGGTCGCCGCGCTCGTCCCGTTCGACACCGAGGAGGAAGCCATCGCACTCGCCAACGACACCGACTACGGACTGGCGGCTTCAGTCTGGACCCGCGACCTGTCCCGCGGTCACCGGGTGGCACAGCGGATGCGCGCCGGCGTGGCGTGGGTGAACACCTGGTTCCTGCGAGACCTGCGCACGCCGTTCGGCGGCATCGGGCTGTCCGGCATCGGGCGCGAGGGCGGCGAACGGTCGCTGGACTTCTACACCCAGCCCACGAATGTGTGCGTGCGGCTGTGACGGCGCACATCGTGGCCGCGGCCGACCGGCTGCGCCAGGCAGCGGCATCGGGTTCGCCCTGCCAGCCGGTTCGGGACCTGATCGGCGAGACCGACATCGACGCCGCCTACGCCGTACAGCAGCACGTCATCGAGGCCCACCTGGCGGCGGGACTGCGGGTGGTCGGCCGGAAGATCGGCATCACCTCGCAGGCGGTGGGCGCTCAGTTCGGGGTACACCAGCCGGACTTCGGCGTGCTGCTGTCCGGCACGGCGTACGCGCACCAGGAACCGGTGCCGCTCGGCCGGCTGCTCCAACCGCGGGTGGAGGCGGAGATCGCCTTCGTGCTCGGCCGGGACCTGGACAACCCGGACGCGTCCGTCGCCGACGTGCTGCGCGCCACGGAGTTCGTGCTCGCCGCGATCGAGGTCGTCGACTCCCGCGTCGCCGGATGGGACATCCGCATCACCGACACCGTCGCCGACAACGCCTCGACCGGACTGCATGTGCTGGGGACCGTGCCGCACGGGCTGCGCGGGCTCGACCTGGCCGCGATCGGCATGGTCCTGGAGCACGAGGGCGAGGCGGTGGAGGTCGGCGCCGGTGCCGCCTGCATGGGCTCGCCGGTGGTCGCGGTGGCATGGCTCGCCCGGGAGGTGGCTCGCCGCGGCCATCCGCTCCGCGCGGGGGAGGTCGTCCTCTCCGGCGCGCTTGGCCCGATCGTGCCGGTCAGCGGGCCTGGCCACTACCGCGCCACCTTCGACGGGATCGGTGAGGTCGACGCGGTATTCGTGCGGGACACCGTCGTCCAGCAGGACATGGTCCTCCAAGGGAGTCGGCAATGAGTACAACAGGTGCGGTCGTGATCGGCTCCGGCAACATCGGCAGCGATCTGATGGTCAAAATCAAACGCCTGTCCACCAGGCTTCACGTAGCGGCCATGGCGGGCATCGATCCCGCGTCTGACGGCCTGGCCCGGGCCAGGCGACTCGGCGTGCCCACCACGGACCGCGGTATCGACGGACTGGTCGAGATGGCCGAGTTCGCCGCCGCGCGAATCATCTTCGACGCGACCTCCGCGGGCGCGCACCGGAACAACGCGGCGGTCGCCGCCCGGTACGGCAAGCTCATGGTCGACCTGACGCCCGCGGCGATCGGGCCGTACGTGGTACCGGCGGTGAACCTGGACGAGCACCTCGGCGCCACCAACGTCAACATGGTCACCTGCGGGGGACAGGCCACGATCCCGATCGTGGCCGCCGTGTCGCGGGTGGCGCCGGTCGCATACGCGGAGATCGTCGCCTCGATCGCCTCGAAGTCCGCGGGCCCGGGCACCCGGGCCAACATCGACGAGTTCACCGAGACCACCGCACGCGGAATCGAGCTGATCGGCGGCGCCGGCCGCGGGAAGGCCGTGATCATCCTGAACCCGGCGGACCCGCCACTGGTCATGCGCGACACCGTCTTCTGCCTGATCGACGCGGCCGAAGCGGTTGACCACGACGCGATCGACACAGCCGTGACCGAGATGGTGGCCGACGTCCAGCGGTACGTACCGGGTTACCGCCTCAAGCAGCCGGTGCAGTTCGACCGGGTCGACGTGCCGTACCTGCCGGCGCTGAACCGGGCCTTCTCGGGTCTGCGGATCTCGGTGTTCCTGGAGGTCGCCGGCGCCGGACACTACCTGCCTGACTACGCGGGCAACCTCGACATCATGACTTCCGCCGCGCTGCGGACCGGCGAGCGGCTGGCTGAGCTGCGAGGGTGGGCATGAAACTGTACATCCAGGACGTGACGCTGCGCGACGGCATGCACGCCATCGGGCACAGCTACACGGTGGATCAGGTACGAGCCGTGGTGTCCGCTCTCGACCGGGCCGGCGTCGCCGCGATCGAGGTCGCACACGGGGACGGGCTCGGCGGCTCCAGCGCCATCTACGGGTTCGGCGCGCACAGCGATCCACAGTGGATCGAAGCGGCCGCCGGCGCGATCACCGGCGCCGTCCTCACCACGCTGCTGCTGCCTGGTATCGGTACCATCGGCGACCTGCGCCGGGCACGGGACCTGGGCGTGCGAAGCGTGCGCATCGCCACCCACTGCACCGAGGCCGACATCGCCGCCCAGCACATCGCCTGGGCCCGGGAGCACGACATGGACGTCTCGGGCTTTCTCATGATGAGCCACCTCGCCGAACCCACGTCTCTGGCGCGCCAGGCGAAGCTGATGGAGGACTACGGCGCGCACTGCGTGTACGTCACCGACTCCGGCGGGCGCCTGACCATGCGTGACGTCGCCGCGCGGGTGGACGCCTACCGGCAGGTGCTCAACCCGGCCACCCAGATAGGGATCCACGCGCACGAGAACCTCTCGCTGTCGGTGGCCAACACCGTGACGGCCGTCGAGCACGGCGCCTACCGGGTCGATGTCGCGCTGGCCGGGCAGGGCGCGGGCGCCGGAAACTGCCCGGCTGAGCCGTTCGTCGCCGTCGCGGACCTGCTCGGCTGGGAACACGGCTGTGACTTGTACGGGCTCCAGGACGCCGCGGAGCAGCTCATCCGTCCGCTCCAGACGCCTCCGGTGCGGGTCGACCGGGAGACGCTGACCCTCGGTTACGCCGGTGTGTACTCCAGTTTCCTGCGTCACGCCGATCGCGCCGCCCGACGCTACCGCCTCGACACCCGGGACATCCTCGTCGAGCTGGGCAACCGCCAGATGGTCGGCGGGCAGGAGGACATGATCGTCGATGTGGCGCTCGACCTGGTAGCGAAGCGGGACGGTACGCCATGAGCACGACGATCGAGCGGATCCCCGACCACCTCGACGCCGCGCAGCGCGAGCGCCGGCCGATCGACGCGCTGCCGGACACGCTGACCCTCGACGACGCCTACTGGATTCAGCACGGTGTGCTGGGCCGGCGGACGTCCCGAGGCGAGCGACCGGTCGGCATCAAACTCGGGTTCACCAGCCGGGCGAAGATGGCGCAGATGGGCGTCTCCGAGATCGTCGTCGGGCAGCTCACCGATGCCATGCGTATCCCCGACGGCGGTGCGGTGGCACTCAGCGGATTCATCCACCCCCGGATCGAGCCGGAGATCGCGTTCCGGCTCGCCTGGGACATCGACGTGGCGGACCCGCACGCCGACATCGAAGGCGCCGTCGACGCGGTCGCGCCCGCTCTGGAGATCATCGACTCGCGCTACCGGGATTTCCGCTTCACCCTGCCCAGCGTGATCGCCGACAACACCTCCGCGGCCGGTTTCGTCCTCGGCCCGTGGCGGCCGCCCGGCATCGACCTGGCGAACCGGGCCGTGAGGCTGGAGGTGAACGGCGCGGCCGTGGCGCACGGCACCACGGCGGCCATCCTCGGCCACCCGATGCGGGCGCTGCACGCGCTGGTCCCGGTCGCCCGGGCGCGAGGGTTCCGCCTGCACGCCGGCCAAATCGTGCTGGCCGGCGCGGCGAGTGCCGCCGTGGCCTTCCAGCCCGGCCGAGTGTCGGCAATCGTGGCCGGCGTCGGCCGCGTCGACCTGCGTGGCGTCGATGGCTGACGCGTACGTCGTGGCCGGCAAGGCGGCACCGCGCGGCAGATTTCCGCACGTGAAGGTGTCCGGCGACGTCGTATACGTCTCCGGCACGTCCGCGCGCCGGCCGGACAATTCCATCGTCGGTGCGTCCGCCGACGGGATGGGCACCGTGACGCTGGACATCCGCGCGCAGACCCGGACCGTGATCGAGAACCTCCGGGACATCCTGCGCGCGGTTGGTTCGGACCTGTCGGAGCTCGTTCAGGTCACGGCCTATCTGGTGTCCATGAACGACTTCGGCGGCTACAACGAGGTCTACGCCGAGTACTTCGACGAATCCGGGCCGACCCGGACGACCGTGGCGGTGCACCAGTTGCCGCACCCGCACCTGCTCATCGAGATCCAGGCGATCGCACACCGAACGCGACAGGAGGCCGACCAGTGACCAGCACGCCCATCCCGCCGACCATCAACTTCGCCGAGTGGATCGCCGAGCACCAGCACCTGCTGAAGCCGCCGGTCGGCAACCAGGCGATGTCCCTGGGCACCGACTTCATCGTCCAGGTCGTCGGCGGCCCCAACGCCCGTACCGACTTCCACGTGGATCCCTACGAGGAATGGTTCTACCAGCTGAAGGGCAACATGCACGTCGACGTCGTCGTCGACGGCCAATGCCGGCGCGTCGACATCGCCGAGGGCGAGACGTGGCTGCTGCCGGCCAACTTGCCGCACTCGCCGCAGCGCCCGGAGGAAGGATCCGTCGGCCTGGTCATCGAACGGGTCCGTGAAGAGGGGACCCTGGAGCGGTTCCAGTGGTACTGCGACGACTGCACCGCGCTCGTGCACGAGGTCGAGTTGCAGGTCCGCGACATCGTCGCCGACCTGCCGCCGGTGTTCGCCGCCTTCTACACGGACGAGCGGGCGCGCCGGTGCCCGCAGTGCGGCGCGCTGCACCCGGGGAAGGGCTGACCCCGGGTATGGCGACCGTCATCGACGTACACACCCATTACGTCCCGCCCGGCTGGCCCGACCTCGCCGGGCCCGGTGAACCCGACGCACCCTGGCTGCGCCTGGAGACCGAGCGGGACGCGGTCATCATGATCGGCTCGACCGAGTTCCGCCGCATCCGCTCGGAATGCTGGGATGCGGAGGCGCGGCTCGCCGACATGGACGCCGACGGTGTGGCGGTGCAGGTGGTCTCGCCGACGCCGGTGTTCTTCTCCTACGGCAGGAGCCCGGCACAGGCCACCCGGATCGCGCGGATCTTCAACGACCTCGCGCTGGAGATCTGCGCGCCGGCCCCGCAACGGCTGCTGCCGTTCTGCCAGGTGCCGCTGCAGGACACCGACGCCGCCTGCCGAGAGGTGGAACGCTGCGTCGCCGCTGGTCACGCGGGCGTTGAGATCGGCAACCACATCGGCGACCGCGACCTGGACGACCATGGCGTCGTCACGTTCCTCCAGCACTGCGCCGCGCTCGGCGTGCCGGTCTTCGTACACCCGTGGGACATGCCCGGAGGCCCCCGGCTGGATCGATGGATGGCGCAGTGGCTCACCGGGATGCCCGCCGAGACGCATCTGTCGATCTTGGCGATGGTCCTCGGCGGGGTCTTCGACCGGGTCACCGATGGCCTGCGGATCTGCTTCGCGCATGGCGGTGGATCGTTTCCCTACTGGATCGGCCGGATGGACAACGCCTGGCGCCGGCGCAACGATGTCGTCGGTACCTCGAGCCATCCGCCGTCGCATTACCTGCGCCGCTTCTGGGTCGACTCGCTCGTCTTCGACGAGCGCGCGCTCCAGCATCTCGTGGCGACCATGGGCGTGGATCGGGTAGTGATCGGCAGCGATTATCCGTACCCACTCGGTGAGCGGCCGGTGGCCGGCCTGGTGCAGCGGAGTCGTTTCCTCGACGACGCCGCCCGGCGGCGGATCCTTGTCGAGAACGCCGAGGCCTTTCTCGGGCGGCCGGCATCGCACACCGGATCGGCACACGCCGGTTCCCAGGGGATGAGCACGAGTTTGCCGTGAACCTGGTCGCCTGGCCAGGTGGCGCCTCACCGGCTGCCGGAGCTGCGTCGTTGTGGTCTCGTATGCTGTCCGCTGTGACACGCCCGGCCACCGGCACCACGACCGCAGTCGTACGGCTGCGGCGTCCGGTGTTGCCGTTGGTCATGTTCGCGGCGATCCTCGCAGTGCTGGCGCTCACCGTGGCCCCGGCCTGCCATGGCATGCGGATCACCCAGGCGGGTGGCGTGGCGACCAGCACGCACCACGCGCCGGGGGAGTCCGCCGCAGGGCAGGCGGCTGACGCGGCACCGGCGCCCGTCGTACCGTGCCCGATGCTCGCGGCGGGCGCACCGTCCAGTCGCGTGCAGGCCTGTCCGCCGGTGCCGAGCGCCGGTGCCCCGCTCGCCGTGGTCGCGCCGGCGGCCGCCGACGTCGGCGGTTACCCGGTGCCGATCGCGGCCGTACCGTACGCCGGTGTGTCGCTGCTGCGACATGCGGCGTCCTTGCACGAACTCAGCCAGCTGCGCCTATAGGGGAGACCCGCACCTCCGAAGTGATCTTGCTCGGGGGTGTCTCGTCACCCGGTCCACCGGCCGGGTCTTCGATGGGTTTCCTCTTCGCGAAAGGCGCTGTGTTGGTGAATCTCGCTGCTGTCCTGGCCACCGGGCTGTTCGCCGGTGGCGTGTCCTGCGCCGCTGTGCAAGGCGGCCTGCTCGCGGGTCTCGTGGCCCGGCAACGCCCGGCTCCCGCCCCCGGCCCGCCTGACGTGCCGGCCTCGACCACGAGCACGACGGCCCGTCCCGCCGGCGCGGACGCCGCCCCGGGATCGGCGCGGGGACGGCTGGTCGACGACCTCGTTCCGGTCGGCGGGTTCCTGGCCGGCAAGCTCGTCTCCCACACGCTGCTGGGCGCGGCGCTCGGCGCTGTGGGCACCGCGGTGCAGCTGTCGGTCGGGCTGCGCACCGCGGCGCAGATCGCCGCCGGGGTCCTGATCGTCGTGTTCGGCCTGGCGCAACTGGGGGTGCCCGGCTTCCGCGGCATCACGGTCACCCCGCCGGCCTCGTGGGGCCGGTTCGTGCGCGGCCGGGCCCGTTCGCAGTCCGTGTTCGCCCCCGCGGTGCTCGGCCTGGCCTCCGTGCTGATCCCTTGTGGGGTCACCCTGTCCGTGGAGGCACTGGCCCTCACCTCCGGCTCACCCTGGGCGGGCGCGGCCACCATGGCGGTGTTTGTGGCCGGCACCGCACCGCTGTTCACCGTGCTCGGCTACGCCGTTCGCAAGGCCGCCACCGCCTGGCGAGGCCGGCTCGCCACCGCGACCGGTCTCGTCGTCCTCGGCGTCGGCGCGTACACCCTCAACGGAGGGCTCGAACTGGCCGGCTCACCGCTCGCGGCCAGCCGCATCGCCGAGGCCGCCGGGCTCGGCCCCGCACCGGTCGACACCTTCGCGCCGGCGGATGCCGCGCCCGTCTCCACCGACAGCGGACGGCAGACCGTCATCGTCACCGCCCGTACCGGCTCCTACCGCCCAGCGAACCTGCAGATCGCCGCCGGTATCCCCACCACGCTCATCGTCCGCTCCGCCGGCGCCGAGGGCTGCGTGCGGTCGTTCGTCATCCGCGACCGGCAGTACATCCTGCCCGTGCGCGGCGACACCAGCATCGACCTGGGCACCCTCACCCCTGGCCGGCTCCGCTACAGCTGCGGCATGGGCATGTACACCGGCAGCCTCACCATCGCCTGAAAGGCACCTCCGTGAACAGCACACCGACCACGGCCACCATGACCTTCCAGGTCGAGGGCATGCACTGCGGCAGCTGCGGCCTGCTCATCGACGACACCCTCGAAGACCTTCCCGGCGTCAGCGCCTCGACCACCAGCGTGCGCACCGGCCGTACCACCATCACGCTCGACCCTGCCCGGGTCACCCCCGAACAGGTGATCACGGCGATCGGGGAGCTGGGCGACTACGCCGCCCGCAGGGAGCAGCCCTGAACCACGGCAACTGCTCGAACCGGCCGGGCCGCCGACACGCCGGGGGCCCCGCAAGGGGACCGGCGAGCGGCGGCCCCGGCTGCATCTCGCCTGCCGATCGAGGGGCGGACGAGGGAAAACCCGGCACGTGACCGTATCGATGCGTGACCGTGCCCCGCATCGAGACCCGGCGCGACGATCCTCCACTCTGGACATTGGCGAACCGATCGGGGGATCTTCATGCACGGACGTCATCTGCTGGCCGCGGCGCTCGCTCTCATCGTCGCCGCGACACCCACCACCGCCGCCCATGCGGCGCCCCGGCCCGACCCCCGACCCGGCTTCCGGCCCGGCGCGCCAGGTATCGGCGACCCGGCGTACCCGCTCGACGGCAACGGCGGCTACGACGTGCTCCACTACGACCTCGACGTGCGCTACCAGCCGGCGACGGACGAGCTCGACGGCCACGCGACGATCACGGCGACCGCAACCCAGCCGCTGTCCCGCTTCGACCTCGACCTCACCGGGCTGACCGTCGACGCGCTCACGGTCAACGGCCGCCCCGCCGGCTGGACCCGCGACGGCGACGAGCTCGTCGTCACGCCGGCCCGCGGCCTGCCCGCCGGGCTGCCGTTCGTCGTCGACGTGCGCTACCACGGCGTCCCCTACACCGTCCGGATACCGGAGATCCCGTCCGAGGCGCAGTTCATGCACACCGACGACGGTGCGCTCGTGGCCGGGGAGCCGAAGGCGGCGGCCAGCTGGTATCCGGTGAACGACCATCCGCTCGACAAGGCGACGTACAGCGTGCGCGTCACCGTGCCGGAAGGGCTGGGCGCACTCAGCAACGGCGTCCTGCTCGGCTCGGCGACGAACGACGGCTGGACGACGTTCCGCTGGGCCACGACGAACCCGATGGCCAGCTACCTCACCACCCTCGCGATCGGGCGCTGGCGCATCGACCAGCATCAGCACCGCGGCCGGCAGACGATCATCGCGGTCGACGCGAGCCTGCCGCCGACACTCGCCGACGACTCCGTCGGCCGCACCGACGAGATCACCGACTACCTGGAGACGCTGTTCGGGCCGTACCCGTTCGAGGCCGGCGGCGCGATCGTCGACAACCACGATCCGCTGCTGTTCGCGCTGGAGACGCAGACCCGCCCGGTGTACCCGGCCTCGTACTTCGCCGACGGCCCAAGCCCGTACGACGATCAGGTGGTCGCGCACGAAACGGCGCACCAGTGGTTCGGCGACAGCGTGTCCGTGCGGTACTGGCGGGAGCTCTGGCTCAACGAGGGATTCGCCGAGTACGCGTCGTGGCTCTGGAACGAGCACGACGGGTTCACGACCGTCCGCGAGAGGTTCAACATGCTCTACAACCTGCCGGTCGGCAGCCGGATCTGGACCCCGCCGCCCTACGGCCCCCCGGGCGCCGATCCGTTCGTGACGTCGGTGTACTCGCGCGGGGCGATGACCCTGCACGCGCTGCGGATGCTGGTCGGCGACGCCGCGTTCTTCGGCATCATGCGGGCGTGGGCCACGCGGTACCGCAACGGCAACGCCGACACCGCCGACTTCGTCGCCCTCGCCGAGCGCGTCTCGGGCCGGTCACTCGGGGCGTTGTTCACCGCGTGGCTGACCGGCGCGACGAAGCCGCCGAACCCCGACCCGCTCCCGCCCGGCGTCGCCGCGCCGCCCGCTCATCTGCTCGACGCGGTCGGGCAGGCGCACGCCCGGCGCTGAGCGCGCCGTACCGAATCTGGCGCCGACGCCGTCAGGCCTGCGCAGTGGCGGGCCTTACGGCGTTGCGCGCACCCTGGGATCGTCAACCCGCTGCCGTTCGGCGAGGTGCTGACGGCCTGGGAGGACCCGCACGGCCGGTGGGACGCGGCGATCATCAGGCTCTGTTGTGACAGTCAAGCACCGTCGGGTGCCCGGGCTCGCTGCCGGCATGTCGCTTCGATTCTGGCAAGCTATGCAACCGCACCCACCGATCGGGATAATGGTGCGGTAGCCAATGCGCGATCGGCGGACACTCCGGCCACCGCTGCTCCCACGCCGTCTCGACAGATCGCGTGAACTCGGGGGCCGTTTCCTGTCGCGCGGCCGGCGGCTCAGGTAAAAACGATCTTCAGGCGTTCAGACTCACCGTCGGGCGTCTGCATGCGGAACACCGTCCCTCGGGCCATCTCCTCCGTCATGAACTTCAAGACGGCAATGGCCCGCCGGACTGCTTCACCTTCCGTGATGCTGTGCTCCCGGGCAATAGCCTCGGCAGCCATCGCGGCTTCACCGGTCAGGGAAATGCTGATCTTTGCGCGAGCACCGTCCTCGACCGACCGACGTGACGACCGACCGATGGAGGGGGTAATAACCGTGGGCGTCATGGCCCGAATCTACGGCAATTGCGGACGACGATCAAGAGTGTCTGCGGCATACCACGGTATCCATACCGATTTTTGCGGCACTTCTACCGCGAGTTTCACCGCAATGACATGAGTGACCGCAATTCATGCGGTTGCAAGTCGGCCGAAAGTCGGTAACCATGCCTAGAAACGCGGTTTAGGGAGTGGAGATGACCAATAAGCTGCCGGGACGCACCGGCGACCGTCCACCGCGACGCCCAACCGCTCAGAGCACAGAACGACATGGTAACTCGCAGAGCCCTGCCCGCCGGCAGTCCAACCGCGGCAGGCCGAAGGCCGGCAACGGCACGGTTCCGGAGCGTGCGGACCACACCATCCACGACCTGCCGGAAGACGGGTCGTTCGAGCGCACTCCGGACGTCGCCGGCACCCGAAACGTGCTGGCCGTGGTCATCTCCGTCACCTTCGGCCTGACGGTCCTCATGATCGTCGTGGGAGTGCTGATCAACCGCATCAACCCCGACGTCCTGCTGGCGGTACTGCCCGCGATGGCGGCGGCCTTCGCGGCCAGCGCCTACTTCTACTTCCGCCGCTAGCCCACTGCCTGATCGGAGAAAGGCTGTGCCCGAATCGCAGAACCTGGATCCCATCCTCGCGGCCTTGAGCTACGAGGTCACCGAGATGCTGCGCCTGTTCCGCGAGGGCAAGTCCTTCAAAGATATCGCTCAGCAGTTCGGCCGGGACGAGCGTCGCGTCTCCCGCGCACTGCTCGACGTCGATGCCGCCTTCTACGCGAGCCAGAATCTGCACGTCCTGGAACGCGAGCCGGGCCGGCGCACCTACCAGCTCACCCCCACCGGGGTGGCGCTCGTCGACGGTCTCGTCAGGGTCGCCGAGACCACCAGGGGCGCCATCGACAGCGCCGCGGCATTCGCCAAGCGAGTTCCGGTGCTGTGCACCTCCAACTGCCTCGGCTATCTGCGTGACCTCATCGGCAAGCTGCCCAGCAACCGGTCCTACCGCGTCATCCCCGATCCTCGCCGAAGCGCCGAAATCGACCTCCGCCAGCCCCTCGGCGACCACCGGACCCGCATCAGCCTCCTGTCGACCCTGATGCGATCCGCCCAGGACCCCCAGGTCGGGCGAATCACGCAATGGAACGACGAGATCGAGGTGCTGCCGCTGTCCATCGACAAGCTCAGGCTGCTCACCGTCGACGATCTGCGTCTGGACCGCAACCCCGACGAGATCACCGTGCACGAAGTCGTCCTCGACGCCAGGGCCACCTTCCTGACCCCGAACGGCGGGGCGTCCTGGGATTTCCTCAACCGCTCCTTCCCGGAGTGGCGCCAACTGCGTCCCTTCCAGCACATCGAGATCCCCGATCTTGACTACGGACTGAAATGCCTGGCTGGTCGGCTCGTACCGAACGCAGTGATGATCGTCCACGGCATCACGGACGAGACCCTCAAGCGCTACGGCCTGGAAGACGCCCGGTTCCACGACTTCGCCGTGCATGGCCCAGATCATCTTCAGGCGGTCACCGGCGTGTATCACCGCCACTCGCACACAGACGCGGATGCCACAGATCCGTCCAGTCTCATTTGGCGTACGGCCCAGCAACTCTGGTCAGAGAAGGAGCGGAACCTGTGACGAGCAACGAATTCCCTTACGACCGGGTGGTCGTCAAGATCAGTGGCGAATCGCTGCGGGGATCCCATCCCCTGGACCGACAACGAATGAGCGAGGTCGCTCGAACGCTCGCATCCGTATACGCTCTGGGCGTCGACATGTCCGTCATTGTCGGCGGCGGGAATCTTTTCCGGGGTACCGAGGCCGACAGCTGGCAGATGGACCGGCCCCAAGCCGACGTGGTCGGCATGATCGCCACCGGCCTCAACTGCGCCATCCTCGAAGGCCTCCTCACCCAGCTCGGCGTCAGCACCCAGACCTTCTCCCGCGGCCCCTGCCGCGGCATCGGCCACGAGTACCTGCGCGAGGACGTGTGCGCCGCGCTCGACCGCCGGCGAGTGGTGATCCTCGCCGGCGGCATCGGCCAGACCGGGGTCTCCACCGACGTGGCCGCGGTCCACGCCGCCATCGACACCCACGCCGACGCCATCGTCATGTCGAAGTACGGCGTGGACGAGGGGGTGTACGACGCCGATCCACGCCGTAACCCACGAGCCAGGTTCCTTCCGAAGCTGACCGCCTCGCAGGCCCTCGCCCAGGGGCTCGCTTTCATGGACGCCGCCGGCCTCGCCATGGCCCGCGACTACGCCAAACGCATCTTTGTCGTGCCGGCCAGCGACATGGCGAACATCCGCTACCTCATCGAGGGCAAAGACATCGGCTCGGTGGTCCTGCCGGAGTAGGGCGCACGCGAGCGCCGGGCTTGCGACCGGCGCTCGCGCCACACACGTTTCCGGCGCGGAATGCTAGACCAGCGTGGCGGCGAGGCCCGCCGCGGCGAAGGCGGACTCCACATCGGACGGTCCCTCGGTGAAGTGGGCCCAGCCAGACACGTGCACCGGCACGACCTCGTGAACGCCCAGCACCCTCGCCGCCTCGGCCATGCCGGCCGCATCCAGGGTCAGGTTCACGTCGCCCAGCAGCGGGGCGCGGGCCGCGCCGCCGAAGAGCACGGCCACCGCGATGTCCGGAAAACGCGTGGCCACCTCGCCGACGACACGCAGGGAGGCGTTGTCGCCGCTCACGTACACCGACGGCTCGCCCGGCGCCGTGAGCACGAAGCCCGTCACCGGGCCGGTCAGATGCTCGGTGCCGTCGGGGCCGTGCTGGGCGGGCACGGCCGTCACCGTCACCCCGCCCGCCAGGTGGCTGTCCCACGGGGCCAGGCCGCGCACGTTGCCGCCCAACCGTTCGGCGGCCGTGGGAGTCGACAGCACCAGGGGTACCGACGAGAGGAGGTCGCGCCCGGAGTGGTCCAGGTTGTCCGGGTGCTGGTCGTGCGAGAGCAGCACGACGTCCACGCCGTCCGGGGGCGGCGCCAGCGGGGGGGCGGTCTTGACGAGGACGAGGCCGCCGACCGGGTACTCGCCCGGCGCGTCGAAGGTCGGGTCGGTCAGGAAGGTCTGGCCGCCGTACTCGAACCGCACAGTTGGGCCGCCGAAGCGCTCGAAGATCATGGGTGCAAGCCTGCTCCCCGGCCGGGGTGAACGGGAGCGGCTTGAAGGCCTCGATGCGATAGGTTCAAGCCATGAGCCGCAGTCGTACGGTGATCGGCGTCCTCATCGGAGACGGCGCCCCGATGCTCGAGGTCGCCGTCGCGCCCCGCGTGTTCGGCGTGTGCGGGTTCGACGTGCGCACCGCCGGCGAGCGGCCGGGGCCGTTGCGCACCACGACCGGCATCGAGATCACCGCCCCGCACCCGATCGCGGCGCTCGACGAGGCGGGCGTGGTCGTCGTGCCCGGATGGCGGGCGCCGGGCGGCTCGCCGGTCGGCGACGACGTCCTCGACGCGCTCCGGCGCGCCTACGAGGATGGGGCCACCGTCGTCGGGCTGTGCCTGGGCGCGTATGTGCTGGCCGAGGCGGGACTGCTCGACCGGCGCCGGGCGACCACGCACTGGCGGCACCTGGACGAGTTCGCGGCGAGCTTCCCGGCGGTGTCGGTCGTGGCCGACGCGCTGTACGTCGACGAGGGCCCCGTCGTCACCAGCGCCGGCAGCGCGGCCGGCCTCGACGCGTGCCTGCACCTGGTGCGCCGCGAACACGGCCCGGAGCTGGCCAACGCCGCGGCCCGCGCGCTCGTCGTCGCCCCGCAGCGGGCCGGCGGGCAGGCGCAGTTCGTGGAGCACCCGGTGCCGCGGCTGCCGGCCGGCGACGCGGTCGCCGACGCGATGCGCTTCGCGCTGGACCGCCTCGGCGAGCCCGGCCTGGATGTGGGCGCGCTCGCCGCCGAGGTCCACCTGAGCCGCCGCACCTTCGACCGCCGCTTCCGCGAGGCGACCGGCTGCTCGCCGCTGCAGTGGCTGCTCACCCAGCGGGTGTTGCGGGCCCAGCACCTGTTGTCGAGCACCGACGCCGTCATCGACGTGGTCGCCCGGGCGTGCGGCTTCGCCGACGGCGTCGCGCTACGGCCGCACTTCCGGCGCGTGGTCGGCGTCCCGCCCCAGACCTACCGGGCCACGTTCCGCGCCGCCTGACCCGCCGCCGAGCCGACGTGATCCGCGGATCGCAGGTGTCTTTCGGCAACGCCGAAGGCGCCTCAGGCGCCCACCTTCCGCACCAGGATCTCCCCGAAGCGGGCCACCACCGTGGAGCCGGCGATGCCGTCGCGCAGGGTCGGCAGTGAGGCGAGGATGCTGTCGGCCTGGTCGGTCATGACGACGTAGTCGATGCTCGCCGCGCCCGAGGGCAGGTACTTGTGCATGACCTCCGGGTCGGTGTCGACTTTCCACAACCAGACCGGACTGGCGAAGCCGGCCAGTTTGAGGTCCATCCAGATGTAGTCGTCCGTGACCACGACGGCGTCGCGGGGAATGTGGTCGATGACCCATCTGGTGGCCGCCCGCGAGTCGGCGCTGCCGTCGGTTTTCGACTGGTTGTACAGGGTGGTTGTCCAGGCCGGTACGACCAGGACGGCGGCGGCGGCCGCGGCCGCCAGGGGGGCCGCGCGCCAGGTGCGGCCGCGGGCCCACAGCAGGTCGCCGGCGCCGGCGATGAGCAGCGCCGCGAACGGCAGCAGCGCGATGACGTACGCGAAGGGCATGTACCCGCCGCGGCACATCATCACGACCTGGATCAGCAGGGCCAGGCTGATCGGGCGCAGCCGCGCGACCGCGAGCCCGGCCGGGATGAGCAGCACTCCGGGCAGCAGCAGCCACGGATCCAGATCGGCCCACGACTTCGCCAGGCTGAACGTGCCGGAGGAGGGGTCGAGCAGGCTGCCGCTGCCCGATCGGCCGAACAGCTGCCACCACAGCGCCCAGCTGAGGCTCACGTGTCCCGGACCGGGTAGGAGCTCGTTCTTGAGCAGGGCGAAGACCGGGTAGGAGGAGGCCAGCACGGTGAAGGAGACGAAGAAGAGGCCGAGGTTCCATTTGCGGGTCCGCCGGCCGGTGTGCCGCACGAGCAGCCAGACCAGCGCTGGGAGCAGGATGACAATGGTCTCCTTGCACAGCGCGGCCGCGGCGAACCAGACGGAGCTCCACAGCGCCGCCGAGACACTGCGGCGCGGGGACGCGGCGGCGGCGAGGGCGGCGAGGGTGAGCATGGTGGCCAGGTTGTCCAGGAACACCATGCGGTGGAAGTAGACGGCGAGCGGGCTCAGCGCGAACAGGGCCACCGCGACGGCGGACCAGCCGCGGTTGAGCCGCAGCCGGCGGGCCAGCAGGTACAGCAGCGCACTGCTGAGCAGTACCGTGATGAGCATGACCTCCCGGCCGACCATGACCGCGCTGGGCGCCCGGTCGAAGCCGTCGGTCAGGCCGGCGTAGCCGGCGATGATGGCCCAGCCGAGGAACGGGTGGTCGTACCAGTAGGTGTAGTGGGACAGGGCGCCGTGGTCGAGCATGGCCCACGCCTGGTTGACGTAGGTGCCCTCGTCGTCGTTGATGCGGCCGGGCCAGCCGTGCAGGTTCCAGCCGTTGACCAGCCCGGCGACGAGCAGCAGCGGGCCGAGGATGAGCAGGCTCGTGCGATGGTGGCGCCATCTGTTCACCCGCGGGGCGGGTTCCTGGATTGGGGCGCGGACGGGGCTGCGCTCGACCTCCAGCGCTGCCGTCATGCCGCACTACCCTCGATGGCCGGAGCCGGGTTCGAGGCCTGGGCGGGTCGGTGATGGCCGGCATGCGCGGTTTTGTGCCAGGTGGTGTTGCCGTCGATGTGCTGCCAGACCGCCCAGAAGGCGGCGCCCATGAGCACCCACTGGTAGACGGGGGCGCCGATGAGCAGGAACGCGTAGTGCCGCCAGGACACCGGCTGCCGGTAGGCCCGGCCGAACTCGCGCAGGCCGATCATCTGGGTGGCGAGCGTGATGAGGATCGGCAGGAACGGCGCGAACATGGACATGGCCACGAACACGGGAACCTTCAGCCAGACGATCGTGGCGAGGGACACCGGCAGCAGCAGCGCCGAGAACGCCTGCAGAAACGGCGTGGCGAGGATGTAGCCGGCGAGGAGGCGCTGACGCAGCGTGGGCAGCGTGGCCCAGCGGCCCTCGAGCAGGATGCTCAGGAAGCCCTGGTTCCAGCGGACCCGCTGCCAGAACAGCGAGCCGGCCTTGCGGTTGGCGATGGTCTGCGGCACCTCCTCGCGGGTGGCCAGTTCCGGCTCGTAGGCGGCGACCACGCGCGCGTTGTAGCGGGTGCACAGCAGCACGCCGAGCGCGCAGTCCTCGGTGAGGTTGTCCGGCCAGCCGCCGGCCCGCTCCAGCATCTCCCGGCGGATGAACACGGTGTTGCCGCCCAGCGGTACGAACCCGGCGCGCACCTGGTAGAACATCCGGCTGGTGAACCAGAAGAAGTACTCCATGACGTTGTGCACCTTGAACCAGTCGCGCAGCCGCCGGCCCAGCGTCATGAGCTGCACGCCGCCCTGCACGACGTCGGCGTCGGTGCGGCCGAGCAGCGTGTTGACCCGGGACAGCAGCTGCGGGGCCACGTCGTCCTCCGCGTCGACGACCCCGATGACCGTACCGGTGGCGACCTCGAGCGCGGCGTTGAGCTGGCGCGGCTTGTTCGACTTGGGGTAGGCGCGGATGACGGTCCTGACCCGCCCGTGCGGGTCGTCGTTGGACTGCACGCGCTGAACCTCGGCGATCGTCGCGTCGTCGCCCTCGACCAGTGCCACCAGGATCTCGTAGTCGCCGTAGTCCTGCTCCAGCAGGTGCCGCAGGGTGCCGGCGATGACGAACTCCTCGTGCAGCGCCGGCACGATGATGGAGAACCGCTCGTGGTGCTCCTTCTCGCCGGGCACCGGCCAGCGCATCTGCTCGACGGCCTCCGGGGTCCGCCAGCCGTACAGCCGCCAGCGCACCTCGAGGGCCCCGATGACCGTGTTGAACACCGCGACGGCGGCCACGAACAGCACCACCACCGCGGCACCGGACGGAGCGGCGACGACGAGACCGGCGATCACCGCGGCGACGAGGGCCAGCCCGAGACCCCAGCGCATGAGCGGGCCGAACAGCCAGGTGACGAGGCGCAGCCAGGGCAGCTGCCGCAGGTACAGCATCCCCTGGCGCAGGTCGCCCTTGCTGGCACCGGCGAGGCGCTCGCCGAAGTGCAGGGGGAGCTCGGCACGGCGCAGCCGCGGGTAGCGGGCCAGGATCTCCAGCAGGATCTTGAAGCCGCGGGAGCGCAGCTTCTCCGGGTCCACCATTTCGAGCCGAACGCCGAAGAAGCCGGTCATCGGGTCGGTGACGCCACGCAACGCGAACGGGAAAGCGAGCCGGGCCAGGATCGTCGACCCGGTCGAGACGACCTTGCGCAGCGGGCCGTCGAGGCCGCCGCTGCTGCCGCCCGCGCGGTAGCGGCTGGCCATCACCAGGTCGTGGTCGTCGAGCTGGTCGAGCATCGCCGGGACGAGCTCCGGCGGGTGCTGCAGGTCGGCGTCCATCACGATCACCTTGGTCGTCCGCGCCCGGCGGTAGCCGTCGACGACCGCGCCGGCCAGGCCGCCGACGCGCTGGGCGCCGATGCGGTGGAAGACCCGCACCCGCAGGTCGTCCCGCTCCAGCTTGGCCGCGGCAAGGGCGATGGCATCGACGGTACGGTCGTTGTCGCTGTCGTCGACAAAGACCAGCTCGACATTGGTCAGTACCGCCGACAAGCGTTCGACCAGGGGGCCTACGTTGTCCTCTTCGTGCCGGCATGGGATGACGATCGTGGCCAGTGCCCAAGGGGTCGTCACGTCGTGGCCGGGGGCAGTGGCCAGTGGGGCCGTCACGGGTGGAAATCTCCTTCGCTACAACCGGATGACCGAACCGGGGTTCCGTGGTCCGTGGGAGGACGGAGGACGGGAAACTGGGCTCGTAGCTTTGACCAGGACATGGGCATGATCACGCCTTCGTCTGCCGATGGTCACGCGTCGGCGGTCTTGTCGTAACTGAGCCGTGCGATCGCTCCGGCGGTCTTCTCGTAGTACTCGACGGTGATCACGTGCGCACCCTCGGCGAGGTTGCGCTGCGCGACGAACGTCGTCGGAGGCTGGTCGCGCCACTCGTCGAGGACCAGCACGCCGTCGACGTAGAGGCGGGCGCCGTCGTCGGCGGTGAGGTTGAACGTGTAGATGCCGGCGGCCAGGCTGTCGGTGCGGGTCCAGCGGGCGGAGAACCCGTCGGCGGGCACGCCGGCGCCGGGCGAACCGGTACCCCAGTCGAAGTTGATCGCCGGGTCCTGCCGCACCAGGGCCGGCGTGCCGGACAGGTCCGTGTTCGGGTAGTACGCGGCGTCCCAGCCGGGCGGCGAGGTGATGTCACCGACCCGCTGGTAGCCGAAATGCAGCTGTTTGCCGGCGGCGTTCTGGTAGTACTCGACCCGGATCGTGTGCGAACCGCCGAGCAACAGCTTGTCCGCACTGAATGCCTCGTTCTGGTCCCGCCACTTGTCGACCACGGGCTGGCCGTCCACGAGCACCCGCACGCCGTCGTCGCTGGTACCGCTGAAGCGGTAGAGCCCGCCGGACAGCACGTCGGTGCGGGTGTACACCGCGACGTAGTGTTCATCGCCGATCCCGCCGCCCGGGGACGTGTCGTGGTCGATGGTGGCTTCCCGCTGGACCAGGTCGGGGGCCCGGGTGGGGATCGCCGGCGAGCTGCCGGCCCCCGGCGTGTTCCAGTAGCTGGCCTCGTACGGCGGCGCCGGCGGCACATCACCGGCCCGCGACCAGGTGAGGCGAGCCAGGGCGGAGCCGGCGTTCTCGTAGTACTCCATGACGACCGTGTGCGCGCCGCCGCCCAGCGCCAGGCGTGCGGTGTAGTCGGTGGCGCCCTGGTCGGACCAGTGGTCGATCACCTTCTGGCCGTCGACCCACAGCCGCACCCCGTCGTCGCTGCTGGTGGTGAAGTCGTAGTAGCCCGCGGTCAGCGTCACCGAACGGGTGTACCGGGCCACGAAGTGGTCGGCGTCGATCGCTGGGTCGGGCGAGCCGAGGCCCCACTCGTGGTCGACGGTCGCCTCGTCGCGGCTCACTTGCGGCGCGGTGGCCGGGATCGCCGGCGCGCTGCCGGCGCCCGGGGTGTTCCAGTACTCGGCGAGAAACACGTCCCGCGGCTGGTCCGGCGTGGTCTCCCAGGACAGCTTGGCCAGCGCGTCCACGGTGTTGTCGTAGAACTCCATCCGCACCTTGTGCTCGCCGGCCGTGAAGTCGGCCACGTAGTCGTACGCGGTCGGGCCCTGGTCGTGCCACTGGTCGATGACCAGCTGGTCGTCGAGGAACAATCGCGCACCGTCGTCGGAAACGATCGTGAACCGGTACCGGCCGGCGGCGAAGTACTCCTGCTTGGACCAGCGCGCCGAGAAGTGGTCCGCGTTCACTCCGGGCCCCGGCGAGTCGGTCGACCAGATGAAGTCGACCTTCGGGTCCTGGCGGGTCAGCACCGGCGTGCCCTGCAGGTTCTGGTTGTTGAAGAACTCGGCGGTGAACGGCTGCGATGGCGCGTAGTTCGCGGTGAACGTCGCGTCCGTCGCCGGTGTGGTGACGAAGTGGCGGATCGCGCCGCCGTCGGACCAGCCGGTGAAGTGGTACACGTTGCCGTTCGCGGCGACGGCGGTCGGCGGTGCGGCGATCTCCCGCCGGAATCCGGTAACGCCCTGCACCGGGTCAGGGGTCGGGATCGGCACCCCGTCGAGCGTCAGGCCCAGGCCGGGCGGGTTCGTCGCGAACGTCATGACCGACGTGTTCGGGTAGATGAACACCGACTTGCTGGTCGACAGCCCGTTGCGGTCGGTGACGGTCACCTTGATCTCGAACCAGGTGTTCGCCGAAGCCTCGCCGGTCGTCGGGATGGTGATCGTGCCGACCCGGCCGGTCAGCGGCCCGACAAACGGGTGGATGTGCGTGTTGTGGTGCAGGAACACCTCGGTCTTGATGTCGCCGTCGCTGACGTCGAACCCGGCCGCGTCGGTACCGAACGCGTTGTACGTGATCGTGTCGCCGGCGTTGTACTTCGACCCGTCGACCGGCGCCGCGATCCGTACCGTCGGCGGCGAACCCACCTGGATCACGATCGGTCTCGACGTCGTCGTGTTGCGCCCGTCTGACACCGTCAGCGTCGCGGTATAGACGCCGGTCTTGCTGTAGGTCTTCGTCGGGTTGGCGTCGGTGCTCGTGCTGCCGTCGCCGAGATCCCAGTGGTACGTCAGGACGTCGCCGTCGGGGTCGCTGGTGCCGGCACTGCTGAAGTGGACGGTGAGCGGCGCCGCACCGCCGGTCGAGTCCGCGGAGGCGTGCACCACCGGCGCGTTGCCCGCGGGACTGTACGAGATTCGGTACAGCTGCCCGGGGAAGTACGTGATGTAGTACAACGACCCGTCCGGCGCGACCTTGAGATCCACCACGCTGCCCGCGTCGAGGTCGAAGTCCTTCACCTGGCTGATCCGCCCGGCGCCGTCCAGCAGTGCCTGCTTGATGAACCCGCGGGAGTAGTCGCCGAAGAACAGGCTGCCCTGGTACTCGGCCGGGAACTGGCTACCGTGGTAGACCGGCCCGGCGGTCACCGCGCCGCTGCCGCCGTCGTGGTTGTAGGCGGTCAGCGGGTCGATGTAGCCGGCGCAGTTCGCGGTGCACGGCCCCTCATGCACCGGCCAGCCGTAGTTGCCGCCCTTGACGATGAGGTTGAGCTCTTCCCAGGTGTAGTCGCCGACGTCACCGCCGTACAGCCGGCCGGTCGCGCTGTCGAACTGGAACCGCCACGGGTTGCGGAAGCCGTATGCCCAGATCGCGCCGAGCTTGCCCGGCTGGCCGTAGAACGGGTTGTCCGGCGGAATGGTCCCGTCGGGATTGATCCGCAGAATCTTGCCGTGCGGGTTGGACAGGTCCTGCGCGTTGGGTGGGTAGCCGTTGTCACCGACCGCGAAGTACAGCTTTCCGTCCGGGCCGAACCGGATGCTCCCACCCACATGCAGCAACTGCGACGGCGACTGCGTCTGAAAGATCGTGTACGGGCCTTCGGTGCCGACGTCACCCGACGCGTCGAAACGCACCAGGCGATTGAGCAGGTCATGGCCGGTGTAATAGAAGTACACCCAGTGGTTGGCCACGCCGAAGCCCGGGTCGAACGCGATGCCGATGAGCCCGCGGTCACCCGACGCCTCCGAGGGCAGGTCGGCGAAGGGCTGCGGGAGCAGGTGGCCGTCCTTGAAGATCTTGATCTTGCCGGTCCGCTCCAGGATGAAGATCCGCCCGTCCGGGGCGATCTCGAAGCCGGACGGGCCGTCCAGGCCCGACCCGACGACCAGCGAGGTCTGGAAGCCGGCGGGCGGCGCGGCCTTCGACGGCATGGCGGTGAGCAGTACGCCCATCATCGCGACGCTCACAGCGACAAGAAAAGCTCGGGCCTTCACGGCGTCCTCAGAGACTCGGTAGGTTGAAATGCGGCGCTACGTCAAGCGGGTCGATCAAGAAAGATCTCCGGCGAAACGCAGACCGCATCCGGCATCGCCGCCGATCTGGCGATCGGCGGTTCGCGAAAAAGGAACAAATTGCTGCCGGGTACGCCTATTCGGCCGAAATGTACGATTCGGCACCGCTTGGCGTGTCCCTGATGTGCCGTTCGATGGGACGATCGTCCTGCGCAGGCTGGCGCCTGCGCCGGTGATGCTCCACTGGGCGGGTCGAACGACGACGTTCGCGCACAAGGTGACCGCCGACCGAATTGATCAGCCGGGCAGCTTCCGGTGAATGGAGGGGAACCGCATTCGATCTTTAGCGGATACGCGCCCCGCGGTCGCCTTGATAAACAATGTTTAATCCCGTGCCCGGGTCCGGTGCGCGGGAACTTCAATAGTGTGACGTGTGTTACATAATCGCCTTCGAGTGTTTAGTGTGGCATGTCGATGACGGCGAGCGCCGTCGCCGCGGCCGACACCCACCGCGCGGCCCTCGCCGACGATCAGTAGAGGCCCTCGGGGGCGGTCGCGGTGACCTGCAGCGGACGGATGTTGGCCACGCCGTCAGCGGGCCATCGCAGCCCGGTGTCATGGCGCAGGGCCTGGTCCCGTTCGAGGACGTTGGGCAGGAACAGGTCCTCGTGCAGCACCGTCAGGCGAACCCGGCCGCTGGCCCCGTACGCGACCGTGGCCGACCAGTCGTCGCGCTTGACGACCGCCATCGTCACCTGCGGATAGTTGGGGACATACGGGAGGATCTCCCCGTCCTGCGACGGTGGCAGGCCGGCGGCGTTGCCGAAGGTGTTGCCGTAGCTGCGGCCGCAGATGCCCCCGTCCAGCGCGGCGACGAAGTCACGGTACATGTCCGGGCTGATCTGGGTGCCGCTGAGCCGGACGCCGGACAGGCCCGCCACCAGGTCCGGATGCCGGCGCATCAGGACCTGCAGCAGGGCGGGCGTGGTGTTGAGGTAGTCGATGCGGCCGTGCCGCAGCACGTCCGCGATCTGCTCCACCAGATGGTCGCTGTACTCCTGTGCCTCGGCCAGCCGGCCCTCACGGATGAGTCGCTTGACCCAGCGCGGGTCCATGTCGATGGCGTAGACCAGCGCGTCGTGCAGCTCGCCCGCCTCCCAGGTGCCGTTGCCGATCAGGTGCGGCCCGGTCGGGGTGGCCTGCAGCCAGCTACGGTGCGGCTGGAAGCCCTCGGCGACGAAGGACCACCGGCGCCACGCGCCGCGGTGCAACAACATGTCGGGGGTGTAGTAGACGCGGCAGGGAGTGCCCGTGGTGCCGCCGCTGTCCCATACCCGGCCGGTGAGGGGGCGGGGCACCGAAAGCGGTACGAGGTCGGCCGGATCCTGGGTGCGCAGCACGTCGAGCGGGAACGGCCCGAACGCCGTGAGGTGCTCGTACCGCGTGATGTCACGCGGGTCGAAGTCCAGCTCGGCGGCGCGCCGCAGCCAGTAGGGCGAGCCGGTCGTCGGATCGAAGTGCCGGCGGATCACGTGGCGGGTCCACTGGTCCAGATCGGTGGCCAGCGATCGCTCGATCAGCGCGTCGCATTCGGCGGCGCGTGAGCCCAGGTGCGTCGTCGTCACCGTCGCGCCCGTCCCGCCGAGGTCTCGATGCCCAGCTCGAAGGCCGTGGTCATGGCCTGCTCGATGTGCTCGGGACGGTCGACGTGCACCACCGGGAACGGGAACCGCAGGACGCCGTCGGGAATGGAACCGCCCATGACCAGGCCCAGCCGGACGCCCTCGTCCTTCATGGCCTCGTGGATGTGGACCAGGTTGATCGGGGCGGTGGGGTTGCGATGGAACGTGTCGCGGACGTCCTCGGCGGTGACCAGCACCTTGCGATCCAGGCAGGAGATCAGCGGCAGCCCGGGCGCCGTGAACGTCATGGCGTCGATGTACGGCGCCATGAACGTGCGGAAGGGGCCGCGCAGCGGCGAGTGGATCGCCATCGTCCGGCCCGGGAGCACGACGAGCGCGCCCTGCGGCAGGTCCGCGCCGAGCTTCTCCAGGGCCTCCCGCTCGCCGGAGAGCATGAGGATCCGCGTGGCGCCATCGGCCGTCGGCCCGAACTGCCCGGCCAGGTACACGCCCGGGCGTCCGTCACCGCGGTAGCGGCCCGTGTCCCCGCCGATCGGAGCGAACGCCAGGGCGAGACCCTGCTCGGGGGTGCCGGCCGGCTGCTCCGGTGTGTTGCGGGCGTGCGCGAGCATCTCGAAGAGGGCCTGACGGCTGACGGCTCCGGCCAGGCAGGCGGCCGACATGCCGCCGAGGCTGAGGCCACCCAGTGCTGCCGGTCGCAGCCCGTGCTCCGCGAGCACATCGTGCACCGCGATGGCGTGGGCCGCCTCGCGGATGGTGCCCACGCTCTGCCGCGCCTCGGGCGCCTCGGGCAGGTTCTCTTCGAGGATCTGGCCAACCGTGTGGCCGGTCCATTGCGCCACCTGCTCGTACAAGTTCCGCACAACGGCGTAGGTGCGGTACAGGTCGACGCCTCGCGGCTCGTTGCCGACGCCACCGCCGAACAGATAACCCAGGGTCATCGCCGTATCTCCCGTTAAGACATTTCTCTGGAAATCCGGAAAACAATCGTCGCGATTCACTGCGGGTCGGGATCCGGCCATCACCGTACCCATCGCCACATGGGGCGGGCAAGGCCGCGGGCCAGTGTCTCGTCGGACGCTATCGAAACGATATCGCCGGCTGGCAGTATTTCTGTCGCGACGCAATTCCGTCCTCTGTGGGCTGCTGGCGGGCAAGTCAAGTAGAGAACAACTGATTGCAATTGGGTCGGCTTGAAAATGAGTGATATGAAACCCATCGCTCCTGTCGCGATTGTTGGATATTCCTGTAGGTTTCCGGGGGCCAGTGATCATGCTGCGTTCTGGCGGCTCCTGAGCGAGGGCCGGGACGCGATCGGCGAGGTGCCGGCGAATCGTTGGGACGCCGCCGCGCTCGCCGGGACACCGCAGACCCGGGCCGCACGCTGGGGTGCGTTCCTCGACGATCCGAGCCTCTTCGATGCCGACTTCTTCGGGATCTCACCTCGCGAGGCCACGGCGATGGATCCGCAGCAGCGGCTGGTGCTGGAGCTGGGCTGGGAGTCGCTGGAGCACGCCGGCATCGTGCCCGCCGCGCTGGGCGGCAGCAGGACCGGGGTGTTCGTCGGGGTCGCGCTCGACGACTACGCCCTGTTGCGCGGCCGGCTCGGCGTCACCGCGATCACGACCCACTCGGCCGTCGGCAGCCTGCGCAGCTTGATCGCCAACCGGCTGTCGTACCTGCTCGGGGTCCGTGGGCCCAGCCTGATCGTCGACTCCGGACAGTCCTCGTCGCTCGTCGCCGTCCATCAGGCCTGCGAGAGCCTGCGCGCGGGTGAGTGCACGGCCGCGCTCGCCGGTGGCGTCAACCTCAACCTCGCGCCGGACACCGCCCTGGCGATGGCCACGGCCGGTGCGCTCTCCGCGGACGGCCGCAGCTACACCTTCGACTCGCGCGCCAACGGATACGTGCGCGGCGAAGGCGGAGCCCTCGTGGTGCTCAAGACGCTCGACCGGGCCCTCGCCGACGGGGACCGGGTGCGATGCGTGATCCGGGGTGGCGCGACCAACAACGGTGCCGCGACCGAGGGGCTCACCGTTCCGGACGCCCACGCCCAGCGGGAAGTGATCGAGCTCGCGCTCCGGCGCTCCGGCGTCCCCGCCGGCGCGCTCCAGTACGTCGAGTTGCACGGCACGGGAACCGCTGTCGGCGACCCGGTCGAGGCGGCCGCGCTCGGCGCGGCGATCGGCGCCCACCGTCCCTGCGCACAGCCCCTGCGGATCGGCTCGGTCAAGACGAACATCGGCCATCTCGAGGCGGCCGCCGGCGTGGCCGGACTGCTCAAGGTGGTCCTGTCGCTGGAGCACGAGTTGCTGCCCGCCAGCCTCAACTTCGTCACGCCGAGCCCGGCCATCCCGCTGGACCGGCTCAACCTGAGTGTGCAACGGGAGTCGAGCCCCTGGCCGGCGACCGGCGACATCCGCCGCGCCGCGGTGAGCGCGTTCGGCCTCGGCGGCGCGAACGCGCACCTGGTCCTCGAGGAGGCGCCGCGGCCGGTCCGCCGGCCCGCCGGTGACGAACCGCCGGCGCCGGAGTCGGATGCTGCCGGCGATCGGGCGGACCCGGTGATGTGGGCGCTGTCGGGCCGCACCGCTGAGGCACTGCGCGGTCAGGCCGCCCGGCTGCACGCCCACCTTGTCGAGCGCCCCGGCGTCGCCCCGGTCGATGTCGGTTACTCGCTACTGACCGGGCGTACGGCCTTCGAGAGCCGGGCCGCGGTGACGGGACGGGACCGCGACACGCTCCTGCGGGGCCTGCGGGCGCTGGCCCGCGGCGACGCCGACGCCTCCCTGGAGACAGGCGTGGCCGTCCGGTCCGCCGGGACGGCGTTCGTCTTCCCCGGTCAGGGCCCGCAGTGGCCGGGCATGGCCGCCGCGCTGCTGGAAGCCGTTCCCGAGTTCGCGTCGGGCATCGCCGAATGTGAGCGGGCGTTGGCGCCGTTCGTCGACTGGTCGCTGACCGGTGTGTTGCGAGGCGAGGCGGGCTCGGCGTCGCTGGAGCGGGTCGATGTGGTCCAACCGGCCCTGTTCGCGGTGATGGTGTCTCTGGCCGGGCTGTGGCGTGCGTACGGGGTCGTGCCGGACGTCGTCCTCGGCCACAGCCAGGGTGAGATCGCCGCGGCCTGTGTCGCGGGCGCGTTGTCGTTGGGCGATGCCGCGAAGGTGGTGGCGCTGCGCGGCAGGGTGTTGCGTCGGCTGGCCGGCAGGGGCGGCCTGGTGTCGATGGCGGTGGACCGTGGCCGCGCCGAGGAGCTGATCTCGCCGTACGGGGACAGGGCCGTCATCAGCGCTGTCAATGGCCCCTCGGCCGTGGTGGTGGGCGGTGAGCCCGCGGTGCTGGACGCGGTGCTGGCCGACTGCGCGGGTGCCGGCGTGCGGGCCCGGCGCGTCCCGATCGACTACGCCTCGCATTCGCAGCAGGTGGCGCTGGTTCGCGACGAGCTGCTCGAAACCCTCGCCGACGTGCGGGCCCATGCCGCCGAGATCCCGATCTGCTCCTCGGTGACCGGTGCGCTCATCGACGGCGCGACGCTGACCGCCGAGTACTGGTATCGCAATCTGCGGGAGCCCGTGGAGTTCGCCCGAGCCACCAGGAGCCTGCAGGACGCCGGGTTCGGCCGATTCGTCGAGGTGAGTCCCCATCCCGTGCTGCTCGCCGCGATCGACGGCACCGCCGAGGAAGCCGGCCGGGCGGTGGCCACGATCGGCACGCTGCGCCGCGACGACGGTGGCCCCGATCGCTTCCTGGCCTCGCTCGGCACCCTGTACGTGCACGGCGGCTCCGTCGGCGGCGAGGCCCTCCTCGCGCGGCCGGGAGCACGCCGGACCGACCTGCCGACGTACGCCTTCCAGCGCCGCCGCTACTGGCTGACGGATCCGCAGCCCGGCATCGGGGCGCCCGGGCAGCCGCCGGCCGGCGATCGGCGGGTCCCGCCGGAGGACGTCGCGCACCTGGTACGCGTACAGATCGCTCGCGTCCTCGGCCGCGCTACCGTCGAGGACCTGCCCGCCGGGCGCACGTTCAAGGAGCTGGGCCTTGACTCCCAGTTAAGCGTGGAGCTGCGGGACCTGCTGATCCGCGGCACCGGCCTGCGGCTGCCGAGCACCCTGATCTTCGACCACCCGACTCCGGACGAGCTGATCGCCCACCTGGGCCGGCGGCTGCGCGGCGACACCGAGCCGGCGCGGCCTCCGGCCGGGCGGGAGACGTCCGTGGCGGACGACGACCCGGTGGTGATCGTCGGCATGGCCTGCCGGCTGCCGGCCGGTATCACGTCACCGCAGCGGTTGTGGCAGGCCGTCGCCGACGGCGTCGATGCCACCGGCGAGTTCCCCACGGACCGCGGCTGGGACCTCGCGACCTTGCACGACAGCGACCGGCTCGGCGGCAGCTCTGCGCGGCGCGGCGGGTTCCTGGACGACGTGGCGGACTTCGACGCCGACTTCTTCGGGATCAGTCCGCGCGAGGCGATCGCGATGGACCCGCAGCAGCGGCTGCTGCTGGAGACCTCATGGGAGGCGCTCGAAGGGGCCGGCATCCAGCCGGAGCGTCTGCGCGGCGATCGGGTGGGCGTGTATGTCGGCGCGACCGCCATGGAGTACGGCCCCCGCTTGCACGAGCCGGTCGAGGGAACCGACGGGCTCCGGCTGACCGGCACCTCCACCAGCGTCGGTTCCGGTCGCATCGCCTACACCTTCGGCCTGCTGGGCCCGGCGATCACCATCGACACCGCCTGTTCGTCGTCGTTGGTGGCGCTGCACCTGGCGGCTCGGGCGCTGCGCACCGGGGACTGCTCCCTCGCGTTGGTCGGCGGCGCGACGGTGATGGCAACTCCGGGCATCTTCGTCGAGTTCTCCCGGCAGGGCGGCCTGGCCTCGGACGGGCGCTGCAAGGCGTTCTCATCGGACGCCGACGGCACCGGCTGGGCCGAGGGCGTCGGCATGCTCGTGCTGGAACGGCGATCGGACGCGGTGGCGAACGGACACGCGGTGCTGGCCGTGATCCGCGGTTCGGCGGTGAACCAGGACGGTGCGTCGAACGGGCTGACGGCGCCGAACGGCTCGTCGCAGCAGCAGGTGATCCGGCTGGCGCTGGCCGACGCGCGGTTGTCGGCCGCGGACGTGGATCTCATGGAGGCGCACGGCACGGGTACCCGGCTGGGCGATCCGATCGAGGCGCAGGCGCTGCTGGCGACCTACGGGCAGGGCCGGGCCGAGGACCGGCCGCTGTGGCTGGGGTCGATCAAGTCGAACGTGGGCCACACCCAGGCCGCGGCCGGAGTGATCGGCGTGATCAAGACGATCATGGCGATGCGGCACGGGATGATGCCGCGCACGTTGCACGTCACCGAGCCGTCGCCGCACGTCGACTGGTCCTCCGGAGCGGTCGAGGTGCTGGTGGAGTCGCGGCCCTGGCCGCGCATGGGACGACCGCGCCGGTCGGCGGTGTCCTCGTTCGGCATCAGCGGCACCAACGCGCACGTCATTCTCGAGTACCCCGAGCCTGCCGACTCCGCCGGTACCGCGCAGCCCGCTGTCGAACCGGCGCCGGTCGGCGACGTCCTCGTCCCCTGGGTGCTGTCGGCCCGGGACGAGACCGCGCTGGCCGCGCAGGCCCGGCGGCTCGCCGGCACCGCGGCGGACCTGAGCCCGATCGACGTCGGCTGGTCACTGGCGAGCACCCGCAGTCACCTCGCCCACCGCGCCGCCGTCCTCGGGCGGAGCGGCGCCGACCTGCTCGACGGCCTCGCCGCGCTGGGCGACGGCCGTTCCACGGCCGGGGTCGTACGCGGCCGCCCGGTTTCCGGCGGTCCGGTCTTCGTCTTCGCCGGTGAGGGCTCGCAGTGGACCGGCATGGCCCGGCAGCTGCTGGAGATCTCGCCCGCGTTCGCGGCCCGGATGTCCGAATGCGGGGCGGCCCTCGCCCCGCACACGGGCTGGTCGCTGCTCGCCGTCGTTCGCGGGGAGGACGGAGCACCGTCGCTCGACCGGGTGGACGTGGGCCAGCCCGCGCTGTTCGCGGTGAGCGTGTCGCTGGCGGCGATGTGGGAGTCCCACGGCGTACGCCCGGCGGCGGTGGTCGGACACTCCCGCGGCGAGATCGCCGCGGCCTGCGTGGCCGGCATGCTCTCCCTGCCCGACGCGGCCCGGCTGATCGCGGCCCGTGGCCGGCTGCTGCACGCCTCCGGACTGGCCGGCAAGGGCGCGATGGCCTGGGTCGCGCTGACCCCCGACCAGGTCTGCGGCCGGCTCGACGCGACCGCCGGGCTCGAGATCGCCGCCGTCAACGGGCCCGCTTCGGTCGTCGTCGCGGGCGACCCGCGGCGACTCGGCGAGCTCACGGCGGCCTGCGCCGCCGACGGGATCCGGACCCGGCCCGGCACCGCCGGCTTCGCCTTCCACTCCGCGCAGATGGAAACCGTCGCCGCCGCGCTCGCCGAGGCGGCCGCGTCGGTCGTCCCGCAGCCGACAGCGGTGCCGTTCTTCTCCACGGTCAGCGGGGCCAGGCTCGACGGTACCGTCGACGCCGCTCACTGGCAGCGCAACCTGCGCGACACCGTGCGGTTCGACGCCGCGGTACGCGCCCTGCTCGACGCCGGGCACGAGCTGTTCATCGAGGTCAGCCCGCACCCCGTGCTCATCCCCGCGATCCAGGAGACCGCGGATGCGCTCGGCCGTCCGGTCGCGGTCCTGGGGACGCTGCGCCGCGGTGAGGACGGCCGCTCCCGGCTGATCACCAGTCTCGCGGCTGCCCACGTACACGGGGCGGACGTCGACTGGGCCAATGTCTTCGCCGGGTCCGCGGCGCGAGTGGTGGACCTGCCCACGTACGCCTTCCAGCGTCGGCGCTACTGGCTCGCCACCGGCCGGTCCACCGACCTCGCCGCAGCCGGGCTGACCGCTGCCAGACACCCGCTGCTGAGCGCCGCGGTGGAAGTCGCCGGTGTCGACGCCGCCGTGGTGTTCACCGGCCGGCTGTCCAGGCACACGCAGCCGTGGCTCGACGACCACGCCATCGGCGACACCGTCCTCGTGCCGGGCACCGCGCTGGTCGAGCTCGCGCTCCGCGCGGGCGACGAGGCCGGCTGCGATCTGGTCGAGGAGCTCACCCTGTTCGCCCCGCTTGTGGTGCCCCGCGAGGGTGCGCTCAGCCTGCAACTGGTGATCGGCCAAGCCGTCGACGGTCGCCGGCCGGTCGGCATCTTCTCCCGCGCCGCCGACGAGCTGTCGCCGGGCGGATGGACCCAGCACGCCGGTGGGACCCTGGCCGAGGCCGGGCGTCCCGAGCCGGGCGAAGGACTGGCGGTGTCCTGGCCCCCCCGCCGGCGCCGAGCCTGTCCCCGTCGACGACTTCTACGCCCATCTGCGAGAGCGCGGATACCGCTACGGTCCGGCGTTTCAGGGACTGCGGGCGGCCTGGCGCCGCGACGGCGAGGTCTTCGCCGAGGTGGCCCTGCCCATGAACACCGAGGCGCCGGACGAGCGCTACGGCGTGCATCCAGCCGTGTTCGACGCCGCGCTGCACGCCATGTTGCTTCCCGGCTTCCTCAGCGGGCCGACGGTCCTGCCCTTCGCCTGGACCGGCATCCGCCTGCACGCCACCGGCGGACTCGCCCTGCGGGTGCGGATTGCTCGTCTGGGCGGCGAGACGGTCTCGGTGTCCGTCGCCGACTCGCAGGGCGACCCTGTCCTGACGGTCGATTCCTTGACGGTACGCCCCGTCGCGCCCGACCAACTCGCCGCCGTGCGCCGCGCCGACGGCCTCTACGAGGTTCGGTGGACCCCCGTCACGGGCTCCGCCCACGTGTCCCTGCCGTGGGTGGCCTGGGCGGGTGCGGCGACGCCGACCGTCGCGGCGGGTGCCGTGCTCGTCGACTGCCGCACCCTCGATACCGGCCCGGATCTGCCCGGGAACGCCGCCGCCGCGGTGTGGCGGGTCCTTTCCGCGACGCGGGAGTGGCTGGGGCGCGACGGATTCACGGACTCCCGGATGGTGGTGGTGACCCGCGGAGCCGTCGGCGAGGCGGTGCCGGATCCGGCCGGTGCGGCGGTCTGGGGCCTGGTGCGCTCGGCGCAGCTGGAGCATCCGGGCCGGTTCGCGCTGGTCGACGTGGGCGGCGACCCGGGAGCCGACCTGCCGGGGGTGCTCGGCGCGTCGGGCGTGTGGGACCTGCTGGGCTCAGAGGACCAGATGATCGTGCGGTCTGGCCAGGCGTCGGCGGCACGGCTGGCCTCGATCATCACCGGCGACGGCGACGGCGACGGCATGACCGTCCTGGGCGACGGCGCGGTGCTGATCACCGGCGGCACCGGGACCCTGGGCGGTCTGGTGGCGCGGCATCTGGTGCGGCGTTGGGGCGTGCGGCATCTGGTGCTGCTGTCGCGCCGGGGCTCGGCCGCCCCGGGCGCGGCGGCGTTGGTGACGGAGCTCAGCGACGCCGGGGCCCGAGTCGACGTGGTGGCATGTGACGTGGCCGACCGCCCGGCGCTGGCGTCGGCGTTGGCGGCTGTGCCGTCGTTGTCGGCGGTGGTGCACGCGGCGGGCGTCCTGCGCGACGCGACGGTGGCGAACATGTCGGCGGAGAACGTCGACACGGTCTTCCGGGCGAAAGCCGCGTCGGCGTGGCACCTGCACGACCTGACCGCGCATCACGACCTGTCGGCGTTCGTCCTGTTCTCGTCGGCCACCGGCGTGCTGGGCGGGGCCGGACAGGGCAACTACGCCGCGGCCAACGCCTTCCTGGACGCCTTGGCGGTGCGCCGGCACGCGGCGGGCCAGCCGGCGCTGTCCCTCGCGTGGGGGCTGTGGGCAGCGGCGAGCGGGATGACGGGCGGGCTCTCGTCGGCGGACCGCCGGCGGCTGGCCCGCAATGGCCTCGCCGCGATGCCCGACGAGGAGGCGCTGGCGTTGCTCGACGCCGCCCTCACCACCGGCCGGGCCACCGTCGCTCCCATGCGCCTGGACCTGTCCGCGCAGCGCGATCGCGTGAGCCTCCCTCCGCTGTGGCGAGGTCTGATCCGTGCCCCGCGCCGCGGTGCCGCGACCGCCGAGGACAGGCCCGATCTGCGGGGACGACTCGCCGCTCTCGTGGAACCGGAGGACCGCGAGTGGCTGGTGGCCGAATTCGTCCGCGCCGAGGTCGCTGCCGTCCTGGGCCACGACCGGCCGGAATCCGTCGACGTGCATCGTGCCTTCAACAAGCTCGGTCTCGACTCGTTGACCGCGGTCGACCTGCGCAACCGCCTCAGCCAGGCCGTAGGACTCCGGCTGCCGGCAACGCTGGTCTTCGAGCATCCCCGCCCGATCGAGATCGCCCGGCATCTGGTGCGGGAGCTGACCGGCGGTGCCGAGGGCGACTCGCCCGTCCCGTTGTCCTTCGCCACTGCGGTGGAGGACGACGACGGTCTGATCGATGACATGGATGTTGCGGATTTGGTCCGTTTGGCGATCGAGGGTGTTGAGTCGTGATGGTTGTGTTGGGTGGCGGTTCGGGGGAGATGTCGCGTGAGGCGTTGGTTTCTGCTTTGCGGGAGTCGGTGAAGGAGTCTTCGCGGTTGCGTCGGCAGAATCGTGAGTTGGTGGCGGCTGTGGGTGAGCCGGTTGCGATTGTTGGTATGGCGTGTCGTTTTCCGGGTGGGGTGGTGTCGCCGGAGGGTTTGTGGGATTTGGTGTTTTCGGGTGGGGATGGGGTTTCGGGGTTTCCGGTGGATCGGGGTTGGGATTTGGGGCGGTTGTTTGATTCGGATCCTGGTGGTGTGGGTCGGTCGGCTGCGCGTGAGGGTGGTTTTGTTCATGATGTGGCGGAGTTTGATGCGGAGTTTTTTGGTATTTCTCCGCGTGAGGCGTTGGCGATGGATCCGCAGCAGCGGTTGATGTTGGAGGCGGCGTGGGAGGCGTTTGAGCGGGCGGGTTTTGATCCGTTGTCGTTGCGGGGGTCGCGGACGGGTGTTTTTGCTGGGGTGTTGAGTCATGAGTATGAGTTGGTTTTGGAGGGTTCTGATGATGTTGGTGGTCAGCGGTTGGTGGGGAATTTGGGGAGTGTGTTGTCGGGGCGGGTGTCGTTTGTTTTGGGTTTGGAGGGTCCGGCGTTGACGGTGGATACGGCGTGTTCGTCGGCGTTGGTGGCGTTGCATTTGGCGGTGCAGGCGTTGCGGCGGGGTGAGTGTGGTTTGGCGTTGGCTGGTGGTGTGACGGTGATGGCGCGGCCGACGTCGTTTGTGGAGTTTACGCGGCAGGGTGGGTTGGCTGCGGATGGTCGGTGTAAGTCGTTTTCGGCGGCGGCGGATGGTACGGGTTGGTCTGAGGGTGTTGGTGTGTTGGTGGTTGAGCGGTTGTCGGATGCGTTGGCGGGTGGTCGTCGGGTGTTGGCGGTGGTTCGTGGTTCGGCGGTGAATCAGGATGGTGCGTCGAATGGTTTGACGGCGCCGAATGGGTTGTCGCAGCAGCGGGTGATTCGGGCGGCGTTGGCGGATGCGGGTTTGGGTCCGGGTGATGTGGATGTGGTTGAGGCGCATGGGACGGGGACGCGGTTGGGTGATCCGATTGAGGCGCAGGCGTTGTTGGCGACGTATGGGCAGGGTCGGCCGGTTGGGCGGCCGTTGTGGTTGGGTTCGGTGAAGTCGAATATTGGTCATACGCAGGCTGCGGCGGGTGCGGCGAGTGTGATCAAGTTGGTTGAGGCGTTGCGTCATGGTGTGTTGCCGAAGACGTTGTATGTGGATGAGCCGTCGCCGTTTGTGGATTGGTCGTCTGGTGCGGTGTCGTTGTTGGCTGATTCGGTGGTGTGGGAGCGGGGGGATCGGCCGCGGCGTGCGGGTGTGTCGTCGTTCGGGATCAGTGGTACGAACGCGCATCTGATCCTTGAGGAACCCCCCGCCGTCGACGAACCGGACAGCACCGACGCCGGCAGCGCCGAGACCTCCGGCACCGTCGTGTGGCCCGTCTCCGCGGCGAGCCCCCAGGCCCTGCGCCGCCAAGCCGAGCGGCTGCGTTCCCACCTGCTCGCCCGTCCGCGGGAGCGTCCCGCCGACGTCGGCTTCTCGCTCGTCACCACCCGCGCCACGCTGTCGCACCGGGGCGTCATCATCGGCGACGACCGCGACACCATGCTCGACGACCTCGAGGTGCTCGCCGGAGGCGGTACCAATGCCCGGGTCGTTCAGGGCACGCCCCCGGGTGGGGACCTCGCGTTCCTGTTCGCGGGACAGGGGGCACAGCGCGCCGGCATGGGACGGGAGCTCGCCGCTCGTTTCCCCGTCTTCGCCAAGGCACTTGACGAGGTCTGCGACGCCTTCGGCGACCAGCTCGGCCGGCCGCTGCGGGACGTGCTGGCGTCGGGGGACCAGGAGCTGCTCGACCGGACCGTCTTCACCCAGCCCAGCCTGTTCGCCTTCGAGGTCGCCCTGTTCCGGTTGCTCCGGCACGCCGGCATCCGGCCACGCCGCGTCGCCGGCCACTCGATCGGGGAGATCGCCGCGGCGCACGTGGCCGGGGTGCTCTCGCTGCGGGACGCGGCCACCCTCGTCGCGGCGCGCGGCCGGCTCATGCAGGCGCTTGCCGAAGGCGGCGCGATGGTCTCCGTCCGCGCCACCGAGGAGGAGGTGGCCGCCCTGCTGATCGGGCGGACCGGGCGTGTCGCGATCGCGGCCGTGAACGGATCGCAGGCGGTCGTGTTGTCCGGCGACGAGGACGCGGTGCTGGAGATCGCCGATCGGCTCGCCGCGCAGGGCCACAAGACGCGACGGCTGAGGGTCAGTCACGCGTTCCACTCGCCTCGCATGGACCCGATGCTCGACGAGTTCCGGGTCGTGGCGCGGACGCTGACCTATCACTCGCCCAGCCTGCCGCTGGTGTCCACCCTGACCGGGGAGTCGGTATCCGCGGCGGAGATCGGCTCGGCCGACTACTGGGTCCGGCACGCGCGGGAAGCGGTGCGGTTCGGCGACGCCGTGCGCCATCTCCAGGACATCGGGGTCAGGACGTATCTCGAGATCGGCCCCGACGCCGTGCTGACCGCCATGGGCCAGGAGTGCGTCGCCGAGATCGAGGGCACGACGCCCGAGCTCGTACCGGCGCTGCGCAAGGCACAGCCGGAGGAGCGGTCGTTGTTGATCGCCCTCGCGCGGCTGCACGTGCGGGGCTTCGTGCCGGACTGGGCGGCCCTGCTCGCCGACACCGGCGCCAGGCGCGTCGACCTGCCCACCTCCGTCTTCGATCGCAAGCGTCACTGGCCGAGCCCGGCGCGGCGCGGGCCCGCCGATGCGACCGATCTCGGCCTCGACGCTGTCGGCCATCCGCTGCTCGGCGCGGCCGTACGCCCGGCCGGCACCGACACCCTGCTGCTGGCCGGACGGCTCGCCCGCGACACCCACCCCTGGCTCACCGATCACCGGGTGGGGGACAACGTGTTGTTCCCCGGCGCGGGGCTGGTGGAACTGGCGCTCGAGGCCGCTGCTCACCTCGGCGCCGACACCCTCGACGAGCTGACGATGCTGGCCCCGCTGGGTCTGCCGGAGAGTGGCGCGGTCGACGTTCAGGTCCTCGTCGCCGAGGCCGACCCGGCCGGGCGGCGGTCGCTCGCCGTGCACGCCCGCCCCACCGGTTCCGGCGACTGGAACCAGGTGGCGGGCGGCACCATCTCCTCGAGCGACCCGGTCACCGTCGACTTCCCAGCCGTCTGGCCTCCCGTCGAGGCCGAGGTGGTCGACCTGAACGGCTGGTACGACGAGATCGCCGAGCGCCAACTGCACTACGGTCCCGCCTTCCAGGGGCTGCGCGCGGTGTGGCGGCGCGGCACCGAGGTGTTCGCCGAGATCGGCCTCGGCGAACAGGAGGCTCGGCAGGCCGGCGGATACGGGCTGCACCCGGTGCTGCTCGACTCGACGCTGCATGCGATCGGACTGGGCGCGTTGCCGGATACCGGGCAGACCCGGCTGCCGTTCGTCTGGACCGGGGTACGCCGTCATTCCGGCGGGACGTCCTCCGTCCGGGTCCGGGTCGCTGCGATCGGGCCGGACGCCGTGTCGTTGACGCTGACCGACGACGGTGGCCGCCCGGTCGTCTCGGTGGAGTCGCTGACCCTCCGTGCGGTCAGCGCGAACCAGCTCGGCCGGCAGCCGGATCCGTTGTTCCAGGTGCACTGGACGGCGGTCCCGGCCGAGCCGGCCACGGCCGTGTGGGCGGTCCTCGGCGACCGCCAGGACCTGGCGCTGGAGCTGGCCGCCGCCGGGCAGCAGGCCCGCACGTACCCGGACCTGACGGCGCTGGCCGCCGCGCTGGACGCGGGTGCCACCGTCCCGGACGCGGTGCTCCTCCCGCTGACGGGCGCCGGAAGCATGAACGGCGCCGACGTGGCCGCCTCGGTCCACGCCGCGTGCCACGAGTCGCTGGCGCTCGCGCAGACCTGGCTCGCGGACACCCGGTTCGCCGCTGCCCCGCTGATCGCCGTCACGCGTGGCGCGGTCGCGGCGACGCCCGGCGAGACCGTCACGGACCTGGCGGCCGCGGCGGCCCGGGGCTTGCTGCTGACGGCCGGGACCGAGAACCCCGGCCGGTTCGTGCTCGTGGACACCGACGCCGAGCCGGCGTCCGTGCGGGCCCTGCCACAGGTCCTCGGCGCCGACGAGCCGCAGCTCGCCGTCCGCGACGGGGTCCCGCTGGCCGCCAGGCTCGCCCCCGTTGCCGCCACAGCCGCCGGCCTTCCGTCGTGGCCGGAGCACGGCACCGTGCTCGTCACCGGCGCGACCGGTGCGCTGGGCCGGCTCGTCGCCCGTCACCTCGTCACCGAGCACGGAGTGCGGCACCTGCTGCTCGTCAGCCGCGGCGGCGCGCGGGCCGCCGGTGCCGGGGAGCTGCGCGCCGACCTGACCGGGCTCGGCGCCGAGGTCACCATCGCGGCCTGCGACGTCGCCGACCGCGACGCGCTCGGTCGGCTGCTCGCCTCGATCCCAGCCGCGCATCCGCTGACCGCCGTGGTGCATGCCGCGGGCGTCCTCGACGACGGGATCATCGGCGCGCTCACCACAGAGCGCGTCGACGGGGTACTGCGACCCAAGGTTGACGCCGCGTGGAACCTGCACGAGCTCACGCGCGACGCGGGCCTGACCGCGTTCGTCTTGTTCTCCTCCATCGCGGGCGTCTACGGCAACGCCGGGCAGGCCGGCTATGCCGCGGCCAACGCGTTCCTGGACGCGCTGGCCCGGCACCGGCGGGAGCAAGGACTGCCCGCCGTTTCGCTGAGCTGGGGAGCCTGGGCGGACAGCGGCATGGCGGCCACCCTGAGCGCGACGGACCTCGCCCGGGTCGCGCGCTTCGGCTTCGGCGCGCTCAGCGACGCCGACGGACTGCGCCTGTTCGACATCGCCCTCGGCCACGACGCGGACCACGTCGTACCGGTGCGGGTGGAGACGAGCGCCCTCGGTGCGGACCCCGCGCCCCTGCTGCGCGGCCTGGTACGCGCCCGGCGGATACCACAGCAACGCGTCGCCGACTCGGATCTGCTCCTGCGGCGACTCGCCACGCTGAGCCCGCGCGACCGGGAGAAGGCGCTACTGGACCTCGTCCGCGTCGAGACGGCCGCGGTGCTCGAATACACCGGCGCCGGCAAAGTGCCGCGGGACCGGACCTTCATCGAGCTCGGTGCCGACTCGCTCACCGCTCTGGAACTGCGCAACCGGCTCAACAGGGCCAGCGGGCTGAACCTGCCGCCGACCGTCGTGTTCGATCACCCGACACCGGTTGTGCTGGCCAGGCTGTTGCAGGCCGAGCTCCTCACCGCGCCCGAGGAGCCCGAGCAGGACGACTTCGACGAGGCCCGCTTCCGCCGCGAGCTCGCCGCGGTGCCGGTGAGCCGGCTGCGTGAAGCGGGTCTGCTGCCGGGTCTGCTGGCGCTGCTCGGTGCCCAGGCCGGCGCCTCCGCCACCGTGGCGAAGGACGACGGTCTGATCGATGACATGGATGTTGCGGATTTGGTCCGTTTGGCGATCGAGGGTGTTGAGTCGTGATGGTTGTGTTGGGTGGCGGTTCGGGGGAGATGTCGCGTGAGGCGTTGGTTTCTGCTTTGCGGGAGTCGGTGAAGGAGTCTTCGCGGTTGCGTCGGCAGAATCGTGAGTTGGTGGCGGCTGTGGGTGAGCCGGTTGCGATTGTTGGTATGGCGTGTCGTTTTCCGGGTGGGGTGGTGTCGCCGGAGGGTTTGTGGGATTTGGTGTTTTCGGGTGGGGATGGGGTTTCGGGGTTTCCGGTGGATCGGGGTTGGGATTTGGGGCGGTTGTTTGATTCGGATCCTGGTGGTGTGGGTCGGTCGGCTGCGCGTGAGGGTGGTTTTGTTCATGATGTGGCGGAGTTTGATGCGGAGTTTTTTGGTATTTCTCCGCGTGAGGCGTTGGCGATGGATCCGCAGCAGCGGTTGATGTTGGAGGCGGCGTGGGAGGCGTTTGAGCGGGCGGGTTTTGATCCGTTGTCGTTGCGGGGGTCGCGGACGGGTGTTTTTGCTGGGGTGTTGAGTCATGAGTATGAGTTGGTTTTGGAGGGTTCTGATGATGTTGGTGGTCAGCGGTTGGTGGGGAATTTGGGGAGTGTGTTGTCGGGGCGGGTGTCGTTTGTTTTGGGTTTGGAGGGTCCGGCGTTGACGGTGGATACGGCGTGTTCGTCGGCGTTGGTGGCGTTGCATTTGGCGGTGCAGGCGTTGCGGCGGGGTGAGTGTGGTTTGGCGTTGGCTGGTGGTGTGACGGTGATGGCGCGGCCGACGTCGTTTGTGGAGTTTACGCGGCAGGGTGGGTTGGCTGCGGATGGTCGGTGTAAGTCGTTTTCGGCGGCGGCGGATGGTACGGGTTGGTCTGAGGGTGTTGGTGTGTTGGTGGTTGAGCGGTTGTCGGATGCGTTGGCGGGTGGTCGTCGGGTGTTGGCGGTGGTTCGTGGTTCGGCGGTGAATCAGGATGGTGCGTCGAATGGTTTGACGGCGCCGAATGGGTTGTCGCAGCAGCGGGTGATTCGGGCGGCGTTGGCGGATGCGGGTTTGGGTCCGGGTGATGTGGATGTGGTTGAGGCGCATGGGACGGGGACGCGGTTGGGTGATCCGATTGAGGCGCAGGCGTTGTTGGCGACGTATGGGCAGGGTCGGCCGGTTGGGCGGCCGTTGTGGTTGGGATCGGTGAAGTCGAATATTGGTCATACGCAGGCTGCGGCGGGTGCGGCGAGTGTGATCAAGTTGGTTGAGGCGTTGCGTCATGGTGTGTTGCCGAAGACGTTGTATGTGGATGAGCCGTCGCCGTTTGTGGATTGGTCGTCTGGTGCGGTGTCGTTGTTGGCTGATTCGGTGGTGTGGGAGCGGGGGGATCGGCCGCGGCGTGCGGGTGTGTCGTCGTTCGGGATCAGTGGTACGAACGCGCATCTGATCCTTGAGGAACCCCCCGCCATCGAACCCGTCGACCGGGGCGCACCGCATCCGGGTCCGGTCGCGCTGGTGCTGTCCGCCCGCAGCGCACAAGCCCTGCATGACCAGGCCGGGCAACTGCTGCCGTTGCTGCGTGACGGCGTCACCCAGCCGCTCGACCTGGCACACGCCCTTGTCACCACGCGTGCCGCGTTCGAGCACCGCGCCGTCGTCGCCGGCGACCGGGACGCTCTGGTGGACGGGCTGACCGCCCTGGCGACCGGCGACACCGGACCCGACGTCGTCGGTGGCGTGGCGGAGGAGCCCGGCTCCGTGGTGTTCGTGTTTCCGGGTCAGGGTTCGCAGTGGGTGGGTATGGCGCGGGAGTTGTGGGAGCAGTCTGCTGTTTTTGCCGAGCGGATGGCGGAGTGTGAGGTGGCGTTGTCGCCGTTTGTGGGTTGGTCGTTGCGGGATCGGGTGTTTGGGGGTGATGCGTGGGATCGGGTTGA